>SYEN01000493.1 GCA_005800795.1 Burkholderiales bacterium
AATCCACGCTCACCCACCGGTGATTCGTACCCTTCAGGCAGGCTGACAATGAAATCGTGGATGTGCGCGGCGCGCGCGGCGTCGAGCACTTCTTCTTTTGCCGCGTCTGTACGTCCATAGTGGATGTTGTAATAAATCGTATCGTTGAAGAGCACCGTGTCCTGCGGCACGATGCCGGTAGCCGCGCGCAAACTGGCTTGCTGCACGTCGCGGATATCGGCGCCGTTGATGCGAATTGCACCGCCGCCCACGTCGTAAAAGCGGTAGAGCAGCCGCGCCAGCGTGGATTTACCCGAACCGCTGTGCCCGACCACCGCCACCTTCGCGCCGGCGGGTATCTCAAAACTCACGTCAAACAGAATCTGCCGCTCTGGTTCGTAGCTGAAATTCACGCCATCAAAACGTACAGTCGCCGGCCCTTCGGCGAGGGGTTGCGCACCGGGCTTGTCCTGAATTTCACGATTTTCTTCCAGCAACCGGAACATGCGATCCATGTCAATCAGCGACTGCTTGATTTCGCGATAAGCCATGCCGAGAAAATTCAGCGGTATGTAGAGCTGTATCAACAGCGCGTTGACCAAAACCAGATCGCCAATGGTCAGATTCTTCGCCGCCACACCCTGCGCGGCCAGAATCATCAATGTGGTTGCGGCAACCGCGATGATCGCGCTTTGGCCGATGTTGAGCAGGCCGAGCGAGGCTTCTGTTTTGACCGCCGCAGCCTCGTAGCTGACGAGGTTGGCGTCGTAGCGCCGGGCCTCGAATTCCTCGTTGTTAAAGTACTTGACCGTTTCGTAGTTAAGCAGGCTGTCCACCGCGCGCGTGTTGGCGCGCGAATCCAGTTCGTTGGCTCGGCGGCGAATCGCGGTACGCCACTCAGTGATCGAAATCGTGAAGGCAATGTAAGCGATCACCGCGCCAAATGTTACCGCCACAAAGCGCCAGTCGAATTTCGCGAACAACACAGCCGCCACCAGAACGAACTCCAGAATCACCGGAAGTATCGAAAACAGCATGTACGTGAGCAGCGTGGAAATACCCCGCGAGCCGCGTTCGATGTCGCGCGTCATGCCACCGGTCTGGCGGTTCAGATGAAAGCGCAGCGACAAACTATGCAAATGCCGGAACACGTTGAGCGCCACGCGCCGTACTGCGCGCTGCGCGACGCGCACGAACACCATGTCGCGCAATTCCTGAAAAAGCGTATTGGCAAAGCGCAACAACCCGTACGCCACCAGCAGCAGCATAGGCGCCACCAGCACCTGCTGCGTGGGCGTCAGATCATCGACGATGGCCTTCATCAACAACGGCACGCCAACATTGGCGAGCTTGGCGGTCACCAGGAAAGTCAGCGCGACGGCGACGCGGCCTTTGTATTCCCACAAAAATGGCAATAGCGTCGGCACCACGCGCCATTCACTACGCTTTCGCGCTTTCGATTCGTCATTACTGGCGTCGAGCACGCCGCTGGTTTGCGGCACGGTACTCACGCGAATCTCCATTGCTTCAGATGACAATACATTTTTAAAAAACTCAATAAAAACAGATGCTTACAATATATTTACATCACAGGTCAGCGCGCGATGATCAGAACTGTGTCGCCAGCCGCGTGGGCGCTGTACTTGCACCGTGTTCACACGCAGACCCCTGACATATATGCGGTCCAAACGCAAAAAAGGCAAGAGCGCCGGAAAACTCAGTGCGGGCCGTCCGCCGTGTGACTCAAACACTTCGTGCATATTGAGGGGATGCGCAAATTCATAAGTCGCGCGATGCCGCCAGTGCCAATCGTTAAAGTCGCCCGCCACGATCAGGGGCGCATTGGCCGGCACACTGTGTTCGACACGCTGACGCAATCTTTCCAACTGGCGGCTGCGGCCGCGCGCTGTCAACGCAAGATGCACGCATACGTAATGCAGCGTTTGCGGCCAACCGGGAACGGCGATCTCGGCATGCAAGAGGCCACGGCTCTCGAAGCGATGCGCCGATACATCCAGATTTTCCCAGCGCACGATGGGAAAGCGCGACAGGATCGCATTGCCATGATCGCCATGGTCGTACACCGCGTTGCGGCCGTAGACCCCTCCATAGCCTTGATCCTGCGGGTTTACCGTCGCAAGAAACTCGTGCTGCGGGGCATGCGGCCAATTGCCATGGCGATGCGCATGCCGGTCATTGCGGCCCGAAACTTCCTGCAGGAAAACTACATCGGCATTCAGCCCGCGCAACTGGTCGCGCAGCGCATGGATCACCACGCGCCGGTTGAATATCGACAACCCTTTGTGGATATTGCAGGTGGCAATACGCAAATGCGCGGCAGGCTCTCGCTGAAGGCTCATGGAGCATAAAAAAACGGCGTGCCACTTTCGCGGCACGCCGTTCTGCGCAAGCGGTAGTTCAGGAAACCGCCAGCATACGATCCAGCGTAATGCGCGCGAGATCGGCTTCGCGTTGCGGCACTTTGATCTGATTGACGACCTTGCCAGCCACCAGATTTTCGAGCGTCCACGCCAGATGCTGCGGAT
>SYEN01000494.1 GCA_005800795.1 Burkholderiales bacterium
AATGGCATTCCCTCATCCATGCCGCACCTGCGCAGCGGGCGGTTGCGCGCGCTGGCGGTGACGACACCCACGCGCGTGGCTGTCGCCCCCGATTTGCTTACCATGGAGGAAGCCGGTTTCCCCGGTGCGCAATCAACTTCGTGGACGGGCATTTTGGTGCCAGCAGGCACGCCGGCGGCAGTGATTGCCACGCTGAATGCCGCTTTCGTACAGGCGCTGCAGGCTCCCGAGGTCATCGTGCGGCTCACGGCTGACGGTGCCGTGCCGGTGGGCAATTCGGCGGCGGCCTTTGACGCTTACATCAAAAGCGAACTGGTAAAGTGGGCGCGCGTGGTCAAGGCTTCCGGCGCTGTAGCCCAGTAGGCCCCGGCAAGCATCCGCAAGCGCTCATGGGCGCGGCGCTCGATGGTATGAACACGCAGTCCCACCAAACAACGAGGCAGGCATGCGCCGGTTAATCATAAGTATGTGTTTTTATTCATTTATTTTTTCGACGGCTCATGCGGCTGACAGTGTGTTCATCGAAGAACTCACCTGGGTGGAAGTACGCGACGCGATCAGGTCCGGCAAAACCACGATCATTTTTCCCACCGGCGGTACCGAACAAAACGGGCCGCACATGGTGCTCGGCAAACACAATGTCATCGTCAAGCACGCAGCAGGGGAAATCGCGCGACGGCTGGGCAATGCGCTGGTGGCGCCGGTGCTCGCCTACGTTCCTGAGGGCAACCTCAATCCGCCCGGCGGGCACATGCTGTTTCCAGGCACCATCACGCTACCGGAGGAACACTTCATCAAGGTCACGGAATACGCCGCGCGCAGCTTTCGCGTCCACGGCTTCAAGGACATCGTGCTGATCGGCGACAGCGGCCCCAATCAAAAGGGCTTGCAGGCGGCGGCTACGCTGCTGAACAAAGCCTGGGCGGGCAGCGACGTGCGCGTGCATTACATCGGCGACTACTACCACTCAGCTACGTTCAACAAATGGTTGCGCAGCCAGGGCGAGACGGCGGAAAGTATCGGCACGCACGCCGGCATCAAAGACACCTCGGAACTGATGGCCATCAACCCGGATTACATTCGCAGGGACAAACTCGCGCCGGGGGGCGATTTCAAAGTGACCGGTGTAAACGGAAATCCCGCGCGCGCCAGCGTGGCTTATGGCAAGCAGGGGCTGGAATTCAAGATTGCGGCTGCGGTGGCGCAGATACGGAAGGTGCTTGGGGGGCGGTGAGATACGGAACCGGTCGCGGCTTTTGCGGCTTTTGCGGAATTTGTTAATACTGTATGTCAGCTTACAGTGGTTTGTTAACTGATTAATTTTGTGAAGAGTTTTCCGTATCAACTACGGAATGTTATTCGGTGCACCGGGATGTTATCCGGCGTTTTTGTTGTATAAAACTAGTTAGGCCTCACAACCGACCCAATGCGCACCAACTACGTCCTCATTGACTACGAGAACGTCCAGCCGACCTCACTCGCAGGGCTGGATGCTGAGCATTTTCGAGTACTTGTCTTCGTTGGCGCAAGTCAGAACAAGCTCACTTTCGAAACAGCAGCTGCGGTGCAGAAACTCGGAGCGAGAGCCGAGTACATTAAGATTGCCAGGAACGGATCCAACGCCTTGGATTTCCATATCGCCTTCCACATCGGTCACTTGGCTGCTCAGGATCCGAGCGCGTTCTTCCACATCATCTCCAGAGACACTGGGTTCGACCCCCTCATTCAGCACCTGAAGGAACGGAAGGTCTTTGCCTCACGCTCCAAAGACGTCTTGGACATTCCCCTTCTGAAGGTAGCAAACTCCAAGACTACGCCCGAAAAGATTGATGTTGTCCTCGCGAACCTGCAGCAACGCGGCGCCTCCATGCCACGAACGCTCAAGACACTGACCAGCACAATGAGCTCGCTGTTCCAGAAGCAACTGACCGAGCAAGAACTCGCCTCGTTGCTCAAGGAACTTCAAGCCAAGGGGTTCATCGCAGTCAATGAAACGAAGGTCACTTATGCACTGCCCGCGAGTGAGGCCTAACCCCTCTTATATGGACTCCCCTCCAAGCACAACAAGAAACTGATCGTTGTTGATGGCAAGGGGAAGTAGCTTGCAGTCGTATATCCGGCATCTGAGTTGGGCTCTGATGGCCTGTGCCGACATGGAATCTGCGAACACCGTGGCGCCCACGCTACGAACGTCAGGCAAGCTGCCGGAAGAGTTATCGGCGATGCGCAGGCCCGTAGGGCGAGTTAGCGTAGCGTAACTCGCCGTTCGTGTGCCGGCGGGCAAACGCTGTAATGCCCAAATGACACCTACGATTTTTCGCGAGGGCAGTTACCGCTTTTTTTTCTTCTCAGGGGAGAATCGAGAATGCATGTGCGCGTTAACCATCCGGATGGCGAGGCGAAATTCTGGTTGCAACCTGCGTTGTCGCTGGCGACAAGCACGGGTCTTTCGTCTCAACAAATCAGGGAAGCGCAGCAACTGGTATCCGTTCACATCGAGGAAATCATCCATGCCTGGCACACACATTTCCCCAGTTGAAGTGACTCAGGTTTCCAAACACGGGTTCTGGCTGTTGCTCGCTGGCGAAGAGTTGTTTTTACCATTCGCCAAATTTCCATGGTTTCGCGGCGCAACCATCGAGCAACTGTGTGAAATCGAATGGCCCTCGGATAACCACCTTTTTTGGCCGTCATTGGACATTGATCTGGCGGTTGAGCCCATACGCAACCCCGCGGCTTTTCCCTTGGTTGCCGCCGCGACAGTTCCAAACATTGCCGCCAAACGGAAAATGACGTAACTGGTGCGTCTTTTGCTCTAACGTATATTCGCTCGTAGAGCGGGTAAGGCGCGATATCTTCGCCGCAGCCGGTCGTTCACGCACCGGCGAGTTACGCTTCGTTAACCCGTCCTACAAAACCAAAAGCTATGACTACGGCTTCGCCGGCTACGGCTTAACCACGCCATGCCCCGCCGCACGCCAGGCATCCAGCCCGCCCTTCAATGTCAGCGCGCCCTGATAGCCGCTTTCGTACATCAGCTTGGTGGCTTCGCGTGCACGCACGTCATCCGCGTCATAGAGAATCACCGCTTCAGCCTTGGGCAGTTTCAGGCCGTCCAACCGTTCCTTGAATTCCGCGCTGGGCACGGATATCGCGCCGGAGACGTGGCCTTGTTCAAACTCGGCGCGTTCGCGCAGATCGACGACGACCGGGCGCGGCACGCTTTTCAGCAGGTTTGCGGCATCGTGCACGGCAACCTCCGGCCCTCCTTTCAAAAGGGAGGCCGTCGGGTGTGAGTCTGGAGTTTGTGCCCAAGTTCTTGAAACCAGCCATCTGATGTTGAAAATCTGAATTTCAGAGTAGGGTCATTCATCGGGCCGCTTCTGGGCACATTGCAGTCGTTGGTAGCTCATAACCCCAATTTCCACAAAGGCTGATGACCGATCATCCGCGAAAACAATCGTTGCCGCCATACGCCGGCCAAGAGTAGCCTATCTCCCTATGTGTATTCTGATACTTGCTGTCAGATCAAGTCAGTACTTCTACTGTTTACTATTCACTTTGCTCCCCCGCGTATACCACGCCCCCCACAACAACGCCGCGCCCATGGTGAAGAACACCGGCGTCATGCCGAGAGCAGCGCCCAGCGCACCGAAGATCAGCGGGATGGTGGCCTGGGTAATGTTGAGTAACAGTGTGCGCATGCCTACGGCCTCGCCGCCGCGTCCTGCAGGTGCGCTGGCGTAGAGCAGTGCCATGATGACCGGTTGAGTGCCGCCAAGGCCAATACCCAGTACAAACGAGGCCGCCATCAGCAGTGCCACGCTTTGCGTCAGCGGCACCAGTGCCATGGTGACACCGGTGAGTGCCATCGCGCCGATCAGCAGCTTGCGTTCTTCCACGCGATGCACCAGCCACGGCAGTATCAGCCTTGTGAAAAATACCGCACTGCCAAAGGTGCCCAGCACTAGGCCGATTTTCGAGGCCGATAGCCCAATGCTGGAGCCGTGGATCGGCATCACGAAGGAATACAGATCCCAGCAAGCTGACAGCAGCCCGCTGATCACGAATACGCGCAGCAGCGGCGGAATGCGCAGCAGGTCCGCGATGCGCTTGTCGGGTATCTCCGTAGCTGGCTGCGTGTTACCTGCTGGCCTGTGCAGACGATGCATGGCGCGCCGCTGCGAGTAAAGCAGCGCCAGCGTGGCGACCACGAACGCGGCACTCAGCAAAAACGTGTTGCGGTGGCCGATGGCGTCAATGGCAAAGCCAGCCATCATCGGCCCCAAAAAGCCGGAGGTGGAAAACGCCAGGGCCAGCACGCTAAAGTTGCGCGTGCGATCCTCGGGGCGGCCCACCAGCGCCGCCGCCTGATTGACGCAGATGTGATACAGCATGAAGCCGCTGCCCGCCAGCACGCTCACCACATACAGAGTTTCGATGCGCGGCAGGCAAAACGCCAGCAGCACGCCGGCCAGCATCAGCGCCGTGGCGGCGAGCATCGGCTTGTACATGCCGATGCGGTCGATCTGACGGCCCCAGCGTACCGAGTAGAACATCGGCACCACAGCCAGCAGCGAAATCAACAGGCCCACGGTCAAGGGCGTCGCGCCCAGATGCAGCGCAAACAGCGACAGCGTCACGCGCGCGCTGGCGAAGGCCACGTGCGGCAAAATGGTGAGCAGAAAAATGAGGCCGATGGTCATGCGTGGGCGGAAGTTTATGTAACTATCTGTTTTTAAACACTATTTTTTGAATACCAAAAGCCCGACGCCGGCGCAGGTAATGACGATGCCCACCCAGCTGATGGCCGACGGCGTAACGCCGAACCACAGAAACTCCGGCACGATGGCGAACACCGGCGTGAGGTAAATCAGGCTGGTGACACGCGTGGCGCCGCCGCTGCGCAGCAGATAGTGCCACGCGCTTACCGCCAGTAGCGAGGCGAAAATCACCAGATAGCCCATTGCGCCTGCCAACGCCCACGACCAGCGCACCACACGATCCTCGAACACGAAAGCGAGCGGCGCCAGCACCAGCAGGGTCGCCGCAAACTGCACCAGCGCCGCTGCGCGCAAGTCCACGTCCGCGCAAAACGCGCGCTGATAAAGGGAACCGGCGGTGATGCCGATCAGCGAAATCGTCACCGCGATCAGGCTGCCGCTGGTCGCCTCCCGCACATCGATCTTGTGCCACACGATCAGCGTCACGCCGGCGATACCCGCAGCGATGCCCAGCCACTGCATGCGATTCAAGCGTTCGCCCATCCAGCGTGCTGCGATGATGGCGGTAATCACCGGCTGGATGCACAGCAGCAACGCAGTGATGCCAGCCGAGAGGCCGAGGTACTGCGTGTAGTGGCTGCCGCCCAAGTGAATCGCGTGCATCAGCAGTCCGGCAATGGCGACATGCGCCCAGCCCATGGGCGTGGCGGGCCATGCCGGGCGCGTCAGCCATATGACTGGCAGCAGACACGCAATGCCCAGTACAAAACGCATGGCAAGGAACGTGAACGGTGGCGCGTGCTGCAGAGCAATCTTGGTGGCGATGAAGCCGCTGCCCCAGATCGCGACAAAGTACCAGGCAAGCAGCACACTCAGTGCGCGGGGATTCAACGATGACACGGTTGGGGCAGGTCGGGCGCAAGCGTGCGCGGGTTATCCGGAAGCCGGCGGGATGCCGATTGATCGTTGCGCCAGTGAGCGGCCGCAAACAACGGCAGAGAATGCCTTGATTATATCGCGGTTGATTGCCGCACAAAACGAATGGGAAGCCGATACACGACGCCTCTTCTGTCTGTTGAGCCGCCGCTGCGCCTGCCATGTGCCGGGCAGCCGAAAGCGCTGATGTCATCGGGCGGCGAAGTCGAGTCCCGCGCCTGTGCCATTGAAAGCGTCGGGAAACGCGTGGACAAGGTCACGCAGACTTCCGTTGAACTACTGCGCACAACGCTCATCACGCTGTTTGAGCGTGATGAAATTCACTGGTTCATCCCGCGCGTCGATGACGCGTGTGCATCGGGTGGCTCAAGCCACAATCCTGATTTAAGGCGCCAACCGTTCAAGGCGCCAGCCCTGCGCCGTTTTGCGATACACCAACCGGTCATGCAGCCGGTTTTCACGGCCCTGCCAGAATTCGATTTCCACCGGCGCCAGTCGGTATCCGCCCCAGTGCGCCGGGCGCGCGGGATTTTCACCCGCAGCCCGAGCCGCGTCGTTAAACCGTTGCGCCAACGCAGCGCGGCTTTCGATCACTTCACTTTGCGGCGACGCTATCGCGGCGTGGCGGCTGCCCAGCGGGCGCGTGGCGAAATACGCGTCTGACTCGGCGGCGCTGACTTTCGCAATTGTGCCGTCAATGCGAATCTGGCGCTCGAGCGGCAGCCACGCGAATAGCAGTGACGCGTGATGATTGCCGGCGACTTCGCGCCCCTTGCGGCTGTCGTAATCGGTGTAGAAAACAAAACCGCCGTTTTTGCCATCATCCACGCCCTTTAACAGCACCACGCGTGACGACGGCTTGCCCAGCGCCGACACGGTGGCCAGCGACATCGCGTTGGGCATCACCAGCCCGGCGTTTTGTGCGTCATCGAACCAGCGCGCAAACTGCGCCAGCGGGTCGGCGAGGACGTCCTTCTCGTCGAGGCCGTCACGCATGTACTCCTGGCGCACACGGGTGAGATCCAGCATGATTGTCAAACGGAATTCATGTAACCAATTGATTTTATTGGTATTTTTAAGTCTACTTTTTGCCCCGGCGCGCTTCGTATTCCGCCGCCAATTCGCGGTTGGTCTTGTAGTGCGGGACCTTGAACAGCAGCCGTTTCCACGATTGCAGACGCGGCACACTGCCTTGCACCTCGGTCTTCCAGTAATTTTCGGCCAGTTGCAGGTTGCGTGCTTCGTCCATTTCGAAATACCGCTTGGACCCCTCGCCGCCGAACATGAAGAGCCTGCCGTTGATGATTTTGAAGTTGTCGTGATTACCTCCGAGCGGAATCGCATACACGAGGCCGTTGCTGCAATAGCCGTTGTATTGCGGCTTGAATTTGTCGGGTGCGGCGCGAAACTGCTCGCGGTTGGCTTCGCTGGCGAACCGGTAAGTCACGCCTTCGTGCTCCAGTTTGATGTCGGGCTTGCCGGGCAGCGGCTTGCCGCCGGCGAAATAACTGATGGGGTCGTGGC
>SYEN01000495.1 GCA_005800795.1 Burkholderiales bacterium
ATGAACACACGCCTGCAAGTCGAGCACCCGGTGACTGAAATGATTACCGGCCTTGATCTCGTACAAATGCAAATACGCATCGCGGCAGGTGAAAAACTGGCGTTGCGTCAACGCGATGTAAAACTGTCCGGCCACTCAATCGAGTGCCGCATTAACGCCGAAGATCCCTACAAATTCACACCGTCACCGGGGCAAATCACCTCGTTGCACATGCCGGGTGGCCCCGGTATCCGCGTCGATTCACACGCCTACAGCGGCTACAAGGTGCCGCCGAATTATGATTCCCTCATCGGCAAAATCATCGCCTACGGCGACACCCGTGAACAGGCCATCGCGCGACTGTCGATCGCGTTGTCCGAAACCGTGATCGAAGGCATCAAGACCAATATCCCGCTGCACCAGGATCTGCTGCGCGACGCGGCGTTTTTGCGTGGGGGCACCAGCATTCATTATCTGGAGGAGCGGTTGGCGAAGTTGGTTAAGGCGGAGTAACTGCGCTGACAGCCCAAGGCGGTAGCGCGCATAAGTGGCCAGTGCGCTTGGAACACTTGTTCGCAGTCAGGTGCATGCGTTGCGATCAGCTCAGACGTCGCGGTTTTGCGGTTGGACACAAGCTCGCTGCAACTCTGATGCGCAAACCGGGTTTTGAGGTGCTTTAGCGTAAAGCCCATTCGAGCTCGCGGTATCCTAAAAATTTGACCTATCCGAATATTAACCGGGGCCTGACTATCGACCGCCCGAACCAAGCACGAGCAACGAACATGACCTGCATGCTGATTGCGCACAGTTTTGTGCATCTAAGGGCGGTATTATCCTATCGGTGGGCGCCTGCGCAAACCTGCTGGAGAAGCCATTGGGCTACATGGTATGCCCTAGGCTATGAATTCCGCTAAGGGGGCCTGGTTTACCAGCTCGGCTTGTATCGGTGCCTTATCAGCGCATCCAATCCAGATCAGCGTGGACGCAAAGGGCTGTTGGCGCAGCAACGTATTGGTCGTGTGGCTGTGGAGAATGATCTAATACGACAAGGTTTGACTGAATGCTGATGAATCGGCCTATCCGACCAGTACGTCTGTGGCTAAATTCATAGTGGTCTGCATAAGCGGGCGTCCATACGGCAGTCTTGACGAACGAACCTCGGTTAGCGTTTACTTCATTTCAATACAAGAAAAGAGAGAAGCGGAACCCACAGAGTTACACTTATAAATGCTGATAAACCATCGAATTGCATGGGGTCGCTTTGCCTCCGAAAAATGTCGCGGTCGTTTAATCTGTACAATTTGAGAGGGCATTATGAAACACTTGTTCGCCGCATTTGCCGTAGCGCTTGCCGCCATGCCGTCATTGGCACAGCACGTGAAAATCACACCTGTCGGCTCGCATCCCGGGGAGCTATGCGCAAATGACCGCGCGATGATTTTTGAAGATCCCACCGGCGTGAGGCTGCTTTATGACCCCGCGCACAATTTAACCAGTGGCGACGATTCGCGGCTGGGCGCGATTCATCTGGTGCTGCTGTCGCTCATGCATGGCGATCACGTTGGTGATTTAAAACTGAAGGCGGTGGGTGAAGGTACCTGTGCCAACTCGGCACGCATACCTTCACCTTATTCCACCACGGCTGAAGTGGTGGCAGCGAAGAATGCCGCGCTGGTGGCTACGCGCGCGATGGGCGGTTTCATTGCGAACAAGGTGCGCGGCATTCAGGGTGGAGGCGCCAAGCCCATCGGCTTTTGCCCGCAAAGCGGCGGCGCCACCACCGTACCGGTTGCCAGCGTGTGTACGTCGCAAACCGATCTTGGCGGTGTGTTCGCGGCAAAGACCGCCGAGGCGAAGCAGGGTGTGGAAATCACCATCGTCTACGCTTCGCATGTGAACAACGCGCCGCCTTCGCTGCTGTCGCAGGCGCAGCAGGATGCGCTCAAGGCCGACGGCGGTATCGTCGAATACGGCCCGGCCACAGGCTTTGTGGTGAAGTTCAGCAACGGGTTGACGGCCTATCTCAGCGGCGACACCGGCATACACTCCGAAATGAAAACCGTGGTAAACGAATACCACAAGGCCAATCTCGCGGTGTTGAATCTCGGCGGCAACCCGGGTATTTACTTCTCCGGCGCGCACGCGATGAACGAACTGGTGAAACCCGCATCGATTATCCTCACGCACGTGAACGAACCCGCAACCGAAGGCGGCAAGCTGCGCCCCGCATCGCAAACCGCGCGGCTGATCAAGCAGCTCAAGGCGCCAGCGCACCTGGCCATCAGCGGGCGCACGATGGAGTTTGATGGGGCGGGGAAATGTGTTGCGGGGTGTTGAGCCTAGCGTTGAATTCGTTGCCGCATCTTGTGATGCTATTGTAACTATCTGTTTTAATTGATAATTTCAGGAGACGACCATGTCCGCCGTAATCAAACCGCAAACGCCCACTGCCGTTACCGCCACTCTCGCCGAGTGGGCGCTCGCACGCGACACCGCGCAAATGCCCGCCGACGTACGCGAGGCGGCGCGCCGTTGCGTGCTCGACTGGGTGGGCGTCGCGCTGGCCGGTTCGCCCGATCCGCTGATCGGCATTCTCATCGGCGCTGCACAGGATGAAGGCGGCAATGGTGTTTGTTCGCTGGTCGGCCATCGCGAAAAAGTCTCGCCCATGCAGGCGGCGATGATCAACGGCGCGGCAGGCCACGTGCTCGATTACGATGACGTCAACACCGGCATGACCGGCCATCCGACGGCGGCTGTGCTGCCCGCCGTGTTGGCGCTGGCGGAAGCGCGCAACGCCAGCGGTGCCGAGATCATCGCCGCGTTTGTCGCGGGTTATGAGACCGCCGCGCGCGTCGGGCAACTCGTCGCCCCCGGCCATTACGCGCGTGGTTATCACAACACCTGTTCGGTGGGCGTGGTTGCTGCTGCTGCTGCGTGCGCACGCCTGCTGCAGCTTGATCTGGATGCGGCCTCGCGTGCGCTCGGCATTGCCGCCACGCAAGCCTCGGGCCTGAAAAGCCAATTCGGCACACAGTGCAAGCCGTTCCACGCCGGGGTCGCGGGCCACAACGGCATGCGTGCGGCCTTGCTCGCCGCGCGCGGCATGGAAAGCCGCACTGACATGCTGGAGCGGCGCGGCGGCTTCGCTGCCACATTAAGCCCCGACTTCAATCCCGATGCGGCACTGGCCAATCCGGATCGTTACTTCGTCCGCGAAAATCTGTTCAAGTATCATGCCGCCTGCTACGGCACGCACTCGGCCATCGAGAGCATCCGCAAACTGCGCGCGGACGGCCTTGTGCCCGGCGCCGTGCGGCAGGCCACGGTGCGCGTGGCGCAAAGTGCCGATGCCATGTGCAATATTCAAAACCCGCGCAGCGGCCTCGAAGCCAAATTCAGCCTGCGCTTCATGACCGCAGCCGCACTGCTGGGGCTAGACACTGCGGGTCTGGACACCACCTACAGCGAAGCCACCTGCGCCGACGCAAAGCTGGTGGCGATGCGCGACAAAGTCAAAATTAACCTCATGCAAAGCCCGTGGCCGCAGCACACGCTGAAAGCCGAAGTCATGGTCGAAACCACCGGTCGCCAACGGCTGGAAGCAGCGTACGACGCCAGCGTGCCTGAAACCGATTTGCGCGCGCAGGGTGAAAAACTGAACACGAAGTTCAGCAAGCTGGCGGGTGATGTCATCGGCGCCGCACGCGCCGATGCCTTGCAAAAACAGATCAGCCAACTTGAGACCAACAGCGCCAAAGCACTGTTGGCTGCGTCCGCAGGCTGAGGCAAAGCACGCGCGGCCCGCAACCAAGGACGCTCATGAGACTCTGGTACCAAAGCCTCGCCCGCCAAACCGAAAACACACCCTACGGCAAACTGCTGCGCGCCACCATCGCCGACGCGGTGGACCCCGGCACCACGGTCGACATGCGCGGCGTGCAGAACACGGCGGGCATCGGCGTCCACTACAAGCTGCTCGAACACCACGACATGCGCGAGGTGATCTACAACGCGATGCAGGCCGAGCGCGAAGGTTACGATGCATTTCTCGTCGGCAATATCAGCGACGCGGGCCTGCGCGAGGCGCGCGAGTGCGTGAACATTCCCGTGCTGGGACTGTGCGAAACCAGTCTGCACGTGGCGTGCATGATGGGCGCTTCGTTTGGGCTGGTGACGATTAGTCCCAAGTGGGATTTGCGCGTGCGCGAGAACGTTGCGCGTTACTGGTTGGAACACCGTTGCGCGGGGCTTGAGCCCATCGAGACTTCGCCGATTGAACTGAAACGCGCGATGGTTGATCTGCCGTTTCGTCAGGGCATCATTGAGCAATTCAACAAAGCTGCGCAAAAGCTGCTCGACAAGGGCGCTGAAGTCATTATTCCGGCGGGCGGCGACATTATTGTGTTTCTGGCGGAATCGCAAACCTATGAATTCCAGCGTGCGCCCATCGTCAACGGCATCGTGGAGCTGGTGAAAATGGGTGAGATGGCGGCGAAGCTGCGAAAGATTACCGGGCGCTTCACCAGCAAGCGGCTGACCTACGCACCGCCCACGGGCGATTATCTCGAACGCACGCGGGCATTTTATGGCGCAGAGGTTTACCCTGATGCCAAGCCTGCGAAATAGCTTCATGTGGCTGAACGTTTTTACTTTGGTGGCCCTGCTTTCAACCGCTGCGCTGGCGCAACCCGCGCCCGCCTACCCCATCCGCATGGTCGCAGGCATGCCGGCGGGCGGTGGCGCGGATGTCAGTGGACGGCGGCTGGCGGCACAGTTGGGCCGCGTTTTAAAGCAAAACATCGTGGTGGAAAACATCGCAGGCGCCGCCGGTACCTCCGCAGGCGTGACGGTATCGGGTGGCAATCCGGACGGGCATGCGCTATTTTTCGCGCCGCATCCGGTGTTTGCGGTCAACCCGATCCTTTACGCAGTGTTCGCAAAATTCCTTGCCGCTGAACGCGTGAAATTTGCTGATCTGATCAAGAAGCAGGGCATCAAGGTAAATTGATTCCTCGATGCCCCGCACGGCATGTTTGCTCTGCGCATCCTCATACATAACCCATTGTTTTAATGGACTATTTTCTATGAATACAACAAACACTTACGAAGCCCTCATCATCGGCGGCGGTCTCGCCGGTCTTACCTGCGGTCTGCGCCTGGCGGAAAAAGGTGTGAAGGTTGCCATCCTCGAAAAAGGCGAGACCGAGCGTTACCTGTGCAACTCGCGCATCTGCGGCGGCGCATTTCATGTGTCGTATCGCGACGTGCATGAGCCGCCCGACGTGCTGATGAACGCGATGAAGAACAAGACGCAGGGTTTCTCGCGTCAAAGCTTTCTCGATGTCATGGCGAACAACGCCGGCAGCACCACGCGATGGCTGCGCGGAAAGGGCCTGCGTTTTATCAAAGTGGGCGACGCACCCCACCGCCAGACCACGCTGGCACCGCCCATCGCGCAAAAAGGCCGCGATTACTGGCATGGGCGCGGCGGCGATGTGATGTTGCGCACGCTGCATGCTGAGTTGAAAAAGGCCGGCGCCACGCTGCTGCTAGGCACGCGCGCGCTCAACTTGCGCATGGCCGGCCATCAATGCGTTGGCATCGAAGCGGAACAACATGGGCAACGCGTGAATCTCGATGCGCGCAACGTCGTCATCAGCGACGGCGGCTTTCAGGCCAATCCCGGGCTGCTCAAGGAGTTCATCACGCGGGATCCCGCGAAAATCCGCCAGCGCAATGCGCAAACCGCCATGGGCGACGGGCTCAACATGGCGCGTGCCGTGGGCGCCAAACTGGTCGGCATGAATAACTTTTACGGCCATCCGCTGATACAGGATGCGCTGACCAACGACGATCTGTGGCCGTTTCCGGTGATGGACGATTTGTGTGTCGCCGGTGTAATGGTCAACACCAGCGGCCAACGCTTTGTCGATGAGGGTCTGGGCGGCGTCTACCTCGCCAACCATATCGCCGGCATGGAAGACCCGCTGTCCACCATCGTAGTCTACGATCATCCCATCTGGGAAGGTCCCGGCAAAGCCTTCATCACGCCTGCCAATCCATTGATCGTCACCAATGGCGGTACGGTGCACAAGGCCAACACCATCAGCGAACTCGCACAAAAGCTCGCACTGCCCGCGGGCGTGCTGGAACAAACCATCGCGCAATACAACGCCGCCGTCGACGCCGGTACCACCGCGCAGTTGACACCCGCCCGTAGCGTGCGCGACATCAAGGCATGGCCGATCCGCACCGCACCGTTTTATGCCGCGCGGCTGGTGGCCGGCATCACCTACACCATGGGCGGCATCGCCGTCGATGGCGACTGCCGCGTGCTCGATGCTAACGACAACCCCATCACCGGCCTTTACGCAGCGGGTGCGAGCACCGGCGGACTGGAAGGCGGCCCGGCAGTCGGTTACGTCGGCGGGCTGAGCAAGGCATCGACGACGGGCTTTTGCGCGGCCGAGCATATCGCCGCGAATCGGGCGCGCTAAACGCGGATCAGTCGATGGTGATCCCGGTCGCCTTTACCATTTTGTCCCACCGTGCCACGTCGGCGCGGATGAACGTCTCGAATTCTTCCGGCGTGCTTGGCGACACGGTGCCGCCCTCGAACTGCAGCTGCTTTTGCACCTCCGGCATCGCCAGCACTTTGACTACCTCGCGATTCAGCCTTGCCACCACGTCCTTGCGCACTTTCGCGGGCGCGAGCACGCCGTGCCACAGCGTCGCGTCGAATCCGCCGATGCCCATTTCCATTACCGTAGGCACGTCGGGGAAAAGGTGCGAGCGCTTTTCGCCGCTGACGGCGATCAGGCGCGCGCGGCCATCGCGCGCAAAATTCAGCGACGACACCATGGAGGTAATCATGTAATTGACGCGCCCCGCGTGCAGATCGAGCATGCCCGGCAAGCCGCCCTTGTAGGGCACGTGCAGCGTGTTGATGCCCACACTTATGTTGAAAAAAGTGCCCATGACGTGACTGCTGCCGGCAGTGCCGGCAGAGGCATACGAAAGCTTGCCAGGACTGGCCTTGGCCGTGGCGATCAAATCTGCCAGAGACTTCAGCGGTGAATTCGCGGTGACCACAAACACTTGCGGCGTACGTACCGCCAGCGCAACCGGCGCGAAGTCGGTGAGTGTGTTGTAGTTTTTCTGCTTGCGCACAGCCTGGCCCACCACCAGATTACCGTCCTGGCCCAGCACAATGGAGTAACCATCGGGTGTGGCTTTCGCAGCGATTTCAGCCCCCAGCGCGCCGCCGGCGCCGGCACGGTTGTCGAGCACCACCGGCTGGCCCAGGCCCTCCGACAGTTTGACGCCGATAATGCGCGCGTAGGTGTCGGTGCTGCCGCCGGGCGGAAACGGCACAATGAAGCGGACCGGCCGCACCGGATAGGCTTGTGCGTAAGCGTAAGAAATTGGGGTAACAAGCCCGCATGCAGCGAGCATCACCAAAGAAGTTTTCATATTTCAAGTGTCCGTTTACTTTGCGCCATGAGTCAATAGCGTCGAATTATCTTGGCTGCAGCTTGGCATCGCGGGCCGCTTTGGTCCAGCGCGTCAACTCGTCGCGCACAAAGTTGCGCAGGTCCTGCGGCGAGCCCGTAGTCGGCACCATGCCGATTTTTTCAACGTATCTGATGAACTCCGTGTTGGTCAGCGCGCGCTGCATTTCCGCATGAAGTTTTTTGATGATCGGCGCAGGTGTGCCCACCGGCCCCAACAGGCCGTACCAGCCGTCACCATGAAAGCCGGGGATGGTTTCCGATACCGTGGGCAAATCGGGCAAGGCGCTCAGGCGTTTCAGATGGCCGGTGGCGAGCGCCCGAAGTTTTCCACTTTGCACCAGCGCCTGCGTACCGGTGACGCTGCCGTAATACGCGTGGATGCGCCCGCCCACGGCATCCAGCGACGCCGCTGCGGCACCCTTGTAGGGCACATGCAAAAATCGTGCGCCGCTGGCAGAATTGATCAACACAATGGCAAGATGGCCCAGCGTACCGGCGCCGGGAGAGCCGAACGTGATTTTGTCGGGTTGTGCTTTTGACAAATCGATAAACGCCTGCATGTCTTTCGCCGCTACCGAAGGATGCACGGCGATCATCTGCGGCACAAAGGCCGCAAGTCCGATCGGCTCGAAATCCTTGAGGGGATGGTATTCGAGCTTGCCGCCGAAAGCGGGATTTGAGGCCAGACCCGAGGACGAGCCGAGCATCAGCGTGTAACCATCCGGCGTGGCTTTGGCCCCGAGCGTATGCGCAATCGCGGTGCCCGCGCCGGGTCGGTTGTCGGCCACCACCTGCTGCCCGAATTTTTCCCCCAGCCACGCGCCCAGCGCGCGCCCCAGCGGATCGGCCGAACCGCCCGGCGGAAAAGGAATGATCATGCGGATCGGCCGCGTCGGGTAATCCGTAGGTTGTGCCAGCGCCGGCGTTGCGGTCGCCGTCAGCATTGCCGCAAGGCTCGCGAAAACCAGCCCAAGCATTGGGTGTGCGTACAGGGTCATGTCTCCTCCAACATGATAGTGGCTGAATCCTAACCGATTTTGGCTGCCGCAATCAGGCAGTCCGCTACGCCCACCCCAGCCACTCGCACACGCCTCGACCCATAATCCAGGTTTTGTCCTCGTTGGAGAGCCATGGGATTTCCTCGGTGAACATCGTCACCTGTTGCCGGTAGGAAATCGGTGAGCGCGACAAATCCGTACCCCAGAACAGCCGCTTGGGGCCGAATGCATCATACGCACGGCGGATGTACGGGTGCAGCGCGCGAAACGGATACGCGTCGTTGGTGTAACACGGTAGCGCGCTCGCCTTGGCCGCGACATTCGACCGTTTGGCGATTGCCAGTAGGTTGTCGAAATCACGAAAAGCCTCTGCATCGCGCTGGTGGCCGTCGAGCGCAAAGTGATCCATCACGATTTTGAGTCGCGGGTGTCTGGCCGCGATGGCGTCAACCAGAGGTACGTGCGCCATGCACATCAGCATCATCAGCGGCACGCCTTCGGCTTCTGCCTCCGCCCACAGCCAGTCGAGCTTGCCGCTCGCAAATATCTCCGGCGCCTTGGGGATGTTCATTGCCAGCCGAAGCCCCAGCATGCCCGGCTGCTGGCGCCAGCCAATCAGCGCACCTTTCGACTTCGACAATACCTGCGGCGCGATGCGCCCCATCACCGCAAAGCGATCCGGGTGGGCGCGCGCGGCGGCCAGCGCGAGATCGTTGCGCGAGCCTTCCCAGCCCGGCGGCACCAGCACCGCGCGATGCACACCAGCCACGTTCATTTCCTGCAACAAATCATCGTTGGTAAACGGCACTGCGCGTTGCGGCTCACCACCACCCGACCATGGGCGCTCGGGCGTGTTTGCAGCCCACGTGTGTACTTGTGCATCAACGATTAGCATGACGCCCCTGTTATAACGTAAGTATTTGATTTATAATAAATTATTTTCCATGCTCCTCATGCTGCCTGTCACAGACTATCACGCTGGATGGTTCGGCTCCCCGGACTCCTGTGTGTTGATACCGTCCGCAAAATCCGTTCTGGTCGAATGAGCAGCGCCGAAAGTCCCCGCACCCCCGATCCCGGCACGGACGACGCCGCGCACCACTCTCACGCCCCTCAGTTTCCGTACTGGCGCCGCAACTTGCAAGTTCTGCCGGCGGCCACGCTGATGAATTCCATGGGCTTTGCGATCACGTGGCCCTTTTTGCCGCTGATGGTCGGCAGCCTAGGCGTGCGTGACAACCTCGAAACGTGGATGGGCACCATGATGCTGGTGTTCTACATTATCAGCTTTTTGTGCGGGCCGATCTGGGGCAGCATCGCGGATTACTTTGGGCGCAAGATCATGGTGCTGCGCGCAATGCTCGGCATGGGGTTTTTCATGTTGCTGATTCCCTTTGCAGGCACGCCGCTGGCGTTTGCCTGTCTGCTGTGTCTGGTGGGCATTTTCAACGGCGGCACCATGTCCTCGCAGGCGCTGATCGTGGCCAACACGCCGCCGGATCGCATCGGCCGGGCACTGTCACGCCTGCAAGCGGCCAATCTGATGGGTCAGACCACCGGCCCAGCCGTCGGCGCAATGCTGGTGGCCATGGTCTACAAGCCGCACTGGCTGTTCTGGATCAGCGGCAGTATTTTGATCGCCGCCGGCATGATGGTCATGACATGGGTGCGCGAAACCAAGCAGCTCACGCCGGGCCGCTGGCGGCCACAATGGATCGGCAGCCTGCGCACCCTGCTGGCGGTGCCTCGTATCGGCTTGCTTTTCCTGCTGGGAGTTGTGTTCGCGTGGCTTGCCGCAGGCAACATCGTCATTCTCAGCGTGTTCGTGATGACCCTCAACGGTGGCGCAGCGGCGGACGCGGCTTCCCATGCCTACTGGGCCGGCGCGGTGGCCATCGGCTATGCGCTATCCAGCACCATTACGCTGACCGTATGCGGGCGTCTGCTTGATGTCTACGATCCACGAAAAGTGCTGCTCTACGCCACTGCCGCGGCGGGACTGACACAAATCCCGTTGCTGTTCCTGCAAACCCCGCTGCAACTCACCATCGCCCGCATCGCCTTCGGTCTTGCCGCATCACTGATGCTGCCCGCGATCGTACGCCTGCTGCGCAGCCACGCGCCGCCGGGCATGGACGCCCGCGCGATTTCCTATGCCGCGTCATTTCAGTTTATCGCCATGGGCATCGCGCCGTTTACCGCCGGGCTGATCGGACCACTGTTCGGATTGCGGGCTTATTTTGCGATGACAGCAGTTCTTACGTTTGTTGCGTTTGGTTTGTGGCTGCAGAGCGAGAGGAGTGGCATGTGAGCATTATCTGGCGACGCAAAACATGTTTGAATGACTAATTGATTTAATGCATGCCAGATAGGGACATCGATTCCGTGTGAAGTGCAGCGAAATACAAGAATGGTAAGTATCCGATTACTCCCTGGATGCGCTGCGGTAAATCGGCAATGGATTCGTCGTTTCACTCGAATCATCGCGTATTCGTTATTGTGCCCCCCACACTTTAGGCACCTTGAAATCCGCCCTTTTCGGACTTGCCTTGGGCGGCACGGCCTGAGCGGCTAGTTTGTCATAACGTGCGCGCAAATCGCTCACGACGCCGGGCTGCTGCGTGGCGAGATTCCGCTTTTCGTACGGATCGTTCGCCAGATTGAACAGCTCGATCGATGGTTCTGCCGGTGTGCTTACCGTGCCGTCGCCTTCGTGGGCGTTGATCTCGCCATTCACGATCAGTTTCCAGTCGCCGACCCGAATCGCGCCCGTGTTCGGCGTTGTATTCAATAGGATTTCCCGGTGTGGCGAGGGCTTGCCTTGGGTAAGGATCGCGTAGGCATCACGACCGTCAATTGGCAACGCTTGCCGCAACGACGCGCCCGCCAGGCGCAACAGCGTGGGATACAAATCCACGATGTGCAGCGGCGCGGTGATGGTCGAACCGGCTTTGATTCTGCCTTCCCACGCGATGCTCGCCGCCACCCGCACCCCGCCTTCATACAAGGTGCCTTTTCCGGCGCGCAGCGGCCCGTTGTCGGTGACTTTACCGGGGAGGGGGCCGCCGTTGTCACTGGAAAAAACAATCAACGTATTTTTGCGCAAGCCTTTTTCATCCAGCGCAGTGATGATCTGCCCAATGGCTTCATCCATCGCCGCCAGCATGCCCGCATACGTGCGGCGCGGTTCTTTTAACTGGGCGTAAGGCGCTTTGTATTCTTCGGGTACCTGATACGGCGCGTGCGGCGCATTGAATGACACGTACAAAAAGAACGGCCGCGTGTTGCCCTGGATGAATGTCACGGCATCACGCGCGATCAAATGCGTGCTGTAGCCTTCATCGTAATTGGCTTTGTCGTTGCGATGCCAGTCGTGGCCGCCGTCGCGGTCGAGTTTGAAATAATCAATCGCACCGTTGTAATGGCCGTACTGAAAATCAAAGCCGCGCCGCGTCGGCAAATACGCCGGCTGAAAATGCCCCAGATGCCATTTACCCGTGATTGCCGTTGCGTAACCCGCTTCCTTCAATGCTTGCGGCAGCGTGCGCTCATCGAGCGGCAAGCCATGTTGCGCCCAGGGACGCACAACGCCGGTCTGCAAGCCATGCCGCATCGGATAGCGTCCCGTCATCAACCCCGCGCGCGTAGGCGAACACAGCGATTGCACATAAAATTGATCGAGTCGCGCGCCCGCAGCGGCAAGCTTGTCGATGTTCGGCGTTTTGATCTCCTTGCCGCCATTGAAGCCGACATCGGCAAACCCCAGGTCGTCCGCCAGAATAACCACGATGTTCGGTTTAGTGGTTTCCGCGGCAAGCGAAGCGGCCTGAAGCGATACACTGGCCAATAAACAGTATGCTAGAAACATCAATTTCTGGATCAGCATTGTGGTTTCCTCAATCAGTTTTGGGGTAATAGTGAGTCGATTGCGCGGCGTTATTGCGGCTTGATCCCAACGGCGTTCGCCACCTTGGCCCAGCGCTCAATCTCCGCATTCACGAGCTTGCCAAAGTCCGCACCCGAACTCCATTGTGCCTCGCCCCCCACGACAAGGAACTTCTGCTTGATGTCCGGGGTCTCGAGCACCTTCGACAGCAGCTGATTGATGCGCGTCACATGGGCGCCGGAAATTTTTGCCGGAGCCATGATGCCGTGCCAGTTATCGGCTTCAAAGCCCTTGTATCCCGCTTCCTGCATGGTCGGCACGTTTGGCGCTGCCGGAAAGCGCTTGAGCGTCGTCACCGCGAGACCACGCAGCCGGCCCTGATTGATGAGTGGTAGTGCAGGCGGCATTCCCGAGAAAAAAAGCTGTGCCTCGCCGCCCACCACCGCGGTCACGGCCAGCGCACCGCTTTTGTACGGCACGTGGACCATGCTGATGCCCACCATTTGGGAGAAGCCCTCGGTCACCAGATGTTGCAAGCCACCCGCGCCGGGACTGGCGTAATTGACCTTGCCGGGCCGGGACTTGGCAAGCGCCACCAGCGCGCTCACCGACGTCACTTCCGATGTGGTGCTCATCACCAGGATCAGCGGAACCGACGCGATGCCCGCAACCGCCTGAAAGTCCTTGCGCACGTCGTAGGTGAGCGACATGGTCGATGCCGTAGTCGCAAAGGCCGCGGACGCTATGCCCAGCGTGTAGCCATCGGGTTGCGCCGTTGCGAGAAGCTTTGCCCCCATGGTTCCAGTGGCGCCGGCGCGATTGTCGACAACGAATTGCTGGCCCAGATCCTCGCCCAGGCGTTGACCTACGATACGGGCTAGCGTATCCGGCGCGCTGCCTGGCCCCGAACCCACGATCATGCGGATCGGCCGGGAAGGATAGGATTGCGCCGCGCAGACAGCGTCAGGCAACAGTAACGCCGCCACGGATATCACTCGCAACCACGGTTTGCGGTCGTTACGGGACTCGGTTACATAATGCATGAAAAATCTCCCTCGTGTCATGGGCTCAGGCCAACTCGAACACCACTCGCTGCAGCGAGCCGGAGAAAGCGAACGGCGCCACATAACCCGATCCGATACCGGGCCCGTGGTCAGCACCGCAATGCAACCCCCCGGTCGCAGCGCGCAACGGCCAGGTGTCCGGAATGTCGATGGACCCCGCGGGCTCGCCGTCGATCAACAGGCAGCCGTGGCCAGCGCCTTCCCCGGCAGCGTCGAAGCGATACTCCACGGTGCAGGGCCCTGCGGGCAACTCGCGCCCGGCGGCGAGCACGTGCCGCGTCCGCTCAGAATAGGCGTACTCGTAGACGAGGCGGCGCTCTCGCACGTACAGGACGTAACCGGTGAACTTGCTGCCGAAGGCCACGATCACGCCTTGTGCGTCAGCCGCGATACCCGCCAGATCAGCGAATATGCGGTAGCTGCGGCCCGTGAGGTTCGGTGCGCTTAGCCGATCGATTCTCGCCATGCCCGGAGAGTAGGTGTAGCGTTTGGGCGCCACGGTCGCGGCACGGCGCTCGGCGGCGCGTTCCCAGTCGCGGTCATCAAGCGGCAGCACGCTGTTCGCGCGCGCTTCCTCCCACCACAGATCGATAAGCGCGCGAAGCGCCTGCGGGTGCATCGCTGCCAGGTCGTTGCACTCGGAGAAGTCGGCGTCGAGGTAATACAACTCCCAGCGGTCGGCATCGAAGTCGTCGCCCTTGCGGTGCCGCGACACGGCCTTCCAGCCGTCTTTCCACAGCGCGCGGTCGCCGAGCAGTTCGAAGTGTTGGATATGTTTGCGGGTGGGCGCCGAGTGGTCCTTGAATGTGTACTTCATGCTCACGCCCTGGAGCGGGATCTGCTCGACGCCGCGATAGCTCACCGGCACGTCGATCGGCAGCAACTCGGCAATGGTGGCGGCCACATCGATGACGTGGTGATATTGGCTGCGGATGGCGCCGCCGTCCGGGATGCGCGCCGGGCAATGTATCAGCAGCGGCGCTCTGATGCCGCCGCCATGCGTGTCCTTCTTGTACCATTTGAGTGGGGTATTGCTGACCTGCGCCCAGCCTGCGGGATAATGGTTGAAGGCGTCCTGCGAACCGAGGCGATCGAGCGCGGCGAGCGCGTCCGTCAGGCTCTCCGGATCGTAGACCACATGCTTGCGATGATGCCAGGCGCCGGTCTGTCCGCCCTCGGCGCTGGCGCCGTTGTCGGAGAGCAGCACGATCAGGGTATTGTCGATTCGAACCGAGGCCGCGAGGAAATCCAGGAACCGGCCGATCTGGGTATCGGTGTGTTCGAGAAACGCGGCATAGACCTCCTGCAGCCTCGCTGATACGAGACGCGCGTCAGCGCTCAAGTCTTCCCAGGCGGTGACGTCCGGATTTCTGGGCGCGAGCGTAGTCCCCTTCGGAATGATTCCCATGGCCTGCTGGCGCGCAAACCGCTCAGCCCGGATCACGTCCCAGCCGGCGTCGTAGCGACCGCGGTAGCGCTCGATGAACTCGCGTGGTGCATGGTGCGGGAAATGGCAGGCGCCGAAAGCTAGATACATGAAATACGGTGTGGCCGGCGCAGCGCTCAAGTGATCGCGCACCTGACCGATGGCGTGCTCCACGAGGTCTTCGCTCAAGTGATAGCCCGCCTCCCGGGGCGGCTCGATCGGGTGATTGTCTTCGAATAGCTCCGGATGCCAGTGATCGGTCAGGGAACCGTGAAATCCGTACCAGCGGTGAAAGCCGCGTCCGGTCGGCCAATCGTCGAACGGCCCGGCGGCCGTGAAATCCGCATTCGGGGTCAGGTGCCATTTACCGACGGCGGCACAATGATAGCCGTTGGCGCCGAGAATTTCGGCCAGCGTGGCGGTGCTCTTGGCCATGCGTCCACGGTAGCCGGGATAGCCGCCACCCCACTCGGTGATGATGCCAACGCCCGAGGCGTGTGCATTGCGGCCGGTGAGCAGGCAGGCACGGGTCGGCGAACACATGGCAGTGACGTGAAAGTTGTTATAGCGCAGCCCCCCGGCCGCGAGGCGATCCATTGCGGGAGTAGCGATCTCTGAGCCGTAGCAGCCGAGGTCCGAAAATCCGACATCGTCCAGCACGATGAACACGACATCGGGCGCCCCTTGCGGCGCCCGCACCCGCTCGGGCCACCAGGGCCGGGAATCGCGGAACGTGCGACCAATGTGTCCCGCAAACGGCTGCCCATTCTCGTGAACGGCGTCTGGTTCGTCACTGCGCGGGTTCATGGAGTCTCCTTCGCCATTGCGCTGGATCACGCTCAAGCCTTGGGCGGTGGAAAATAGCTGATGACCTCGGAGCTCAAGATTGCTTCCTCGCCGCCCGCCGCCTCGATGAGCCGGCGCTGATCCGCCTTCGCCCGGCGATCGATCTCATCTGGATCGCAAATTGCGCGCAGGGCGCGTTCGTGCTCGGCCAGGATACCGCCGTGATCGGGATCGCCCGCAAGGTCGCGCGTCTCCTGTGGATCTGCCTGCATGTCGAACAACTGCGGCGGACCATCGCAGTAGTGCACGTATTTGAAGCGCGCGGAGCGCAGCATATAACTTCCGGCGGCGGAACCTGCCCCGTGGTACTCGGCGAATACATTGCGGTTCTCGCCTGGTGCCTCAATCGTGCGATAGAGCGAGCGCCCGTGCTGAGCGTCGTCTTCCAGCGCTGGTTTCGCGCCGACGGTCTCGACGATGGTCGGGAAAAGGTCGACAAGGGAGACGTTCTCAGGCACCACCCGCCCCGCCGGCACATCGGGGCCGCTCACGATCAACGGGACGGCGGTGGCA
>SYEN01000045.1 GCA_005800795.1 Burkholderiales bacterium
GCTGCCGCCGAGCACCTTGCCGCGCGGCTGGAGGATGGCGCGGCTGCCGGTTTTTTCGTCCGGTTCGCTCTTGAATAACCAATTCACCTTGGGATTGGTGAAATGCTTGCCGTAGCCAAGCGGGATATGGATCCAGCGGTCGTCGTCCTCGCCGCCGGCTTCGAGCAACAGTACGCTCATCCGGCCAGAGGCACTCAGGCGGTTGGCAAGCACACAGCCGGCGCTGCCGGCGCCTACGATGATGTAATCGAATTCGTTGGTTTGCGGCATCGGATCGAAACCTCCTCGGTGGATACTGGGTTAACGGGCTGAAAATGACGGCAACCCATGTCAAACGAAAGTCTGTCTTATACTGCCATTTTTCGCGCCTGCCACTACATTATCACGTATGTTGCGACCACCCCGATGGCTCCAGGAGATCCCCAATGACTGACAACATTGATCCGCGCGCAAAGCACCGCGAGCATATGCAGCAGCGCACTGAAGCCGTCCGCGGCAAGCGCGGACCCGTTTCGTTCGTGTGGGGCAATCATGTGGAAACGGCGGGCCAGCGTGTGCCGGGCGCACCTGGGCTGTGGTCGCCGCTGCCGGAAGGCGAAGCCGGGCTGCGGGTCGAGGCGGGCGCCAGCGACGGCATCGTGATCGGCGGTCGCACCGTCGACGGCAGCGCGAAACTCATGGCTGATCCGAAGCACCCGGATTCGGTGGCGTACTTTCCCAATGGCGCCGAGGGGTGCATTTTTACCTACGACAGCAAGCGCTATGCCCTGCAAGTGTGGAACCCGAGGAGTGTGTGGGCGCAACAGTTCAGTCATATCGAGGCGTACGACTGGTCACCGGACTGGATCGTCAAAGCACACATTGAGCCGGTGACTAACGGCAAAGTAGTCGGGGTCGCGCATCATCGCAATCCGATTCCGGTGGATAGACCCGTCATTGCGAAAATGACATTCAACGCCGAGGATGGGGCACAGATACTGTATGCCACCCGCTATCAGGACAAGCTGAACTTTCATTTCACCGACGGCACCAGCGGACATGCAAGCTACGGTTCAGGTCGCACCGTGCGCATCCCGGCGGATCAAACCGGCGATGTGACCATCGACTTCAACTACGCGACTTTGCTGCCCTGTTCCTTCAGCCGGGCGTGGAACTGCCCGATTCCGCCGATGGAGAATCGCTTGCGTGTGCCCATTCCAGCAGGTGAGCGGTTTGCCGTTGATCGTGATGGCGTGCCGATGCTTTAGGGCGCCTGACAAAATATTATCTCCTCCTGCTCGCGGGAGAGCCGGTATGGATTCATAAACGGCTGGACGTTGCCGAACCCGCAACGTCCAGCAACGCCTGCATGGCGCGATAGGCGCGCCGGGCGCGCTCCAGCGCAGGCAGGCCTGCGGTCGTGCGATTTGGTGCTTCTATGGCCAGCGGGATCGTTCCCGGTAACGCCGCCACCAGATCGCGCAGCGGCAAAGCGCCGTCGCCGGGCAGCAATCGGCCGGTGCGCGCCTCACGAATCAGATCGGCAGGCTCGTATGGAATCGTGGCCACGGCGTCGCAGATTTGCGCGTATTTCAAAAGCGACGCATCGATGCCTGCAATGTCCGCTGGCAAGCCGCCGGAGCGGCTGAAATGCAGCGCATCGACCAGCACCGAGGCATTGATGCAACGGGATGCCATTACCAGTCGTGCGGCGTCCGCCAGCGTTTTGACACCGGTGTAAATCGCAAACTCCAAAACTACTTGCAGACCGTAGCGCTGGGCGCGCTCGCACAGTTCGCAAAAACGTTCCAGCGTTCGTGCTTCGAGCGGCTCGGCACTCATCACCAGCACGTACTGCGCGCCCAGACGAGCCGCGCTTTCAAGAAAGCCCTCTGGAATGTCCTGCGCAATCCCGGGCTCGAAACGCAGGAACTCGACATCGAGCACCGAAACGCCGGTATCGGCAAGCCGCGCCAAAGTCTCGCGCAGCATCGGGGTGTTGCCCAGCATGTCGTAAGGCGGTACACCGACGCTAGGCGTGGCGCTGAGGCGGATGCCGATCTTGCGAAAGCCCGCCGCGGCCGCTACCGTGACCAACTCCGGCGGTGTCGTGTCCAGCACGCTCAAATGGGCGAGAGACAATTCGCGCTGCGTTCTGTACATGGGATGTTCCGCCGGTAGATCCGCAGTAGGGGTTGCAGCAAATTATAGAAGGTCGATCAGTATTGGAGTAGGCTTTGAAAACTAATGACACGATTGCATTTTCGCCACCGTACCGGTCATGCGGTAGACTGTTGTGTAACGCGGCGCAAGCATCTGTCGCCACAGGTTATGTGTATTCAGTAAGGGTCAGTACAGGTCAGTAAGGGTCGTCTATGAAAACGACCCTGTTTGATTTGTCCTCGATCAGCAGCCGGGAGCAGTGCAATAAGGCAGGTAATTCTTAATGATTGAGTTGGACAAACAGAGGAGGGTCTAAATGCCCACACCCACCGTCAGCTTCGGCTGCTCCATCGGCCACGTTGAACCCGCGCACATCGCCGAGTTCGCTCAACGCGCCGAAGCCCTCGGCTATGACCGGCTCGTCTCAGGCGAACATGTACAAGACGGCAATCCGCCGATTCCCCGGCCTCTTGCGCTGCCGCTGCTTGCTGCTGCTGCGGCGGCTACCAAGCGCATTCGCGTAATGAGCGGCATTGTCATCGCGCCGCTGTATCACCCGGTGATGCTGGCCAAACTGGTGACGACAGTCGATCACATCGCCAGCGGGCGCTTCGACTTTGGCATTGGCATTAGCGGCCAGCGCGCAACCCGCATCGAATACGACATTCTCAACGTACCAGTAGAAACCCGTGGACGCCGCGCCGACGAGATGCTGCCGCTGCTGCGCCGTCTTTGGAGCGAGGAGCATGTCACGCACAAGGGCGCTTACTATCAGTTCGAAGATGCCACGTTGCTACCTCATCCGGTGCAGCGGGGCGGGCCGCCGATCTGGGTCGCCGGGCGCAGCGACGCGGCCATGAAGCGAGCCGCCACGCTGGGCGATGGCTGGTATCCGACGCTGTTTACGGTGCGCCGTTTGAAGGAAAGCAACGAGACCGTGCGCAAGTTTGCCGAGGCAGCTGGACGCGATATGAGCCGGTTTCACTTCGGCGTGTCGCAGACCACTGCGATCTCGGATGATCCGAAACAGGCGCTTGCCGTGGCCGTGGCGAACCTGGGCAAGTACGCCACCGCACAACGTAGCGCCGAGGACGTGGCCAAGGCGTTGTCGCTCACCGGCACCACGCAAAACTGCATCAAGGGCATCGAAGATCGTATCAACGCGGGCGTGCATCACTTCATGCTCTCGTTCCTGGCGGAAGACGAGCAGGACACTTACCGCCAGATGGAGCTCGTTGCCAGGGAGGTTATCCCGTATTTTCAGCAAGAATAGCGCTGGGAGTAGCCTAAAAATATTCAATAAAAACAAATACTTACAATTGGCCGCTTTCTCCCAACAGGCTGCACCTGACCTCCGGAAACTTGTGAGGAAGAGCCGATCCATGGGCATTCACTGCAAGTGATTGGCAAGCCCTAGCAGCCTGTCGGACTTGAGTTGACTTTAAAAGTCATAGGGACCATGGAAATTGAATGGAACAGGGAAATTGGGGATTTGGATAGTCTGTGCGCACGATATTGTGCCGGCGCAGGTGTCCCTGATCGTCTATCCCGCC
>SYEN01000496.1 GCA_005800795.1 Burkholderiales bacterium
GCGCATGCTGCGTGCGGTGCGTTTTGCGGCGGCACTTGATTTCGAGATCGACGCCGCCACACGCCAGCCGATACGCGAGTTGGCCGATTTATTGCAGAACGTGCCGCCGGCGCGGCTGTTCGACGAAACCTTGAAGCTTCTGCTGTCCGGCCATGCAGTCGAGACGGTCAAGCGGCTGCGCAAGGATGGTCTGCATCGCGGTCTGCTGCCGCTGCTCGATGTGATACTCGAGCAGCCACTCGGCGAGCGTTTCGTCATGTTGGCGCTGCAAAACACTGACACGCGCATTCGTGCCGGGAAGGGTGTGTCGCCGGCGTTTCTGTTCGCGACGCTGCTGTGGCACGAAGTGCTGTCGGCGTGGAAGCCGATAGAGGCGGACGGTATCCCGGCGATCCCGGCGCTGTTCAAGGCGATGGATCAGGTTTTGCAGTTGCAAGCCGAAAAGCTCGCCATTCCACGCCGTTACGGCGGCGACATGAAGGAAATCTGGTCAATGCAGCCGCGGTTTGAGCAACGCAGCGGACGGCGGCCGCACCGACTGCTGGAGTTGCCGCGTTTTCGTGCAGGCTATGACTTCCTGTTGCTGCGCTGCGAAAGTGGCGAGCTCGACAGCGAGCTGGGCAAATGGTGGACGCAATTCCAGGATGCCGGCGGCGCCGAACGCGAGCGCCTGCTGATGCCGGAAAGCGGCCCGAAAAAACGCCGCCGCCGCAAAAAGCCGCGCGCGCACGGTGAGGGTGCATCCGCGCCGGCCGCACCCAGTGCACAAGAATCATGAATCGTCCGGGTCTGGTGATGCAAGCTGCGTATATCGCACTCGGCAGCAATCTCAACAACCCGCAACGTCAGTTGCAACAGGGTTTTGCCGCGTTGTTGCACTTGCCGCACACACAGCTCGTTGCGCAATCGTCGCTCTATCGCAGCGCGCCGGTGGGCTACGCGGATCAACCGGATTTTGTGAACGCGGTGGCGGCGGTTACCACAGGCCTTGCGCCGCGCGAGCTGCTTGATGCGCTGCTGGCCATTGAGCGTGCACAGGGCCGTGCGCGCGAAATCCCCAATGTGCTCAATGGCCCGCGTACGCTCGATCTCGATCTTGTGCTCTACGGTGAGCGTGTGCTTGACGAACCAGGCCTCACCGTGCCGCATCCGCGCATGGCGCAGCGCGCATTTGTAATCGTGCCGCTGGCGGAAATCGCGCCCGGCGCAGTGGTGCCCGGCCTCGGCTGCGTAAGCGATTTGTTGCGCGGCGTGAATGCGGGGGACCTCGTCATGCTGAATCCGGTGGCAGCATGAAATTGCCGGAGCGGTTGCGCTACGTTGTCGTGGAGGGCCCCATTGGTGCCGGAAAGACCAGTCTCACGCGCCTGCTCGCCGAGCGTTGCGGCGGCGTCACGCTACTGGAAGACCCCGCGGCAAATCCGTTTCTTGATGCGTTTTACCGCGATCAACAGCGCAATGCCCTGCCCGCGCAACTGTTCTTTTTATTTCAACGTGCCAATCAGGTGCGCGATCTGGCGCAGTCGGACATGTTCCGCCAGGTGACGTTCGCTGACTTCATGTTTGAAAAAGATCCGCTATTTGCCGGGCTGACGTTGCGTGACGACGAGTTGAAACTCTACCGTCAGATTTACGATCACCTGAGCCTGCAATTGCCAGTACCCGATCTGGTGATTTATTTGCAGGCACGACCGCAAACGCTGATTGAGCGCGTGCAAAAGCGCGCGGCGAGTTACGAACGCGGCATCAGCGACGACTATCTCGCGCGCTTGTCGGAGACCTACACGCGCTATTTTCATCAGTACACGGCCGCGCCTGTGCTGATCGTAAATTCCGACAATTTGAACTTTGTTGATTCGGCGCCCGATTTTGATTTATTGTTGCAGCGCATTGCCGCCATGCGTGGCCCGCGCGAATTCTTCAGCTCCGGGCGATAAATTCGGGTATATTTACGTAACTAATTGTTTTTATTGGTAAATTTTTTATGCGACTGACGCTTTCGAATCTGCACAAAATGACGCAGGAGGGTGACAAAATCACCATGCTGACCTGTTACGACGCCAGTTTTGCGGCGTTGCTCGAAGCGGCGGGTGTGGAAACGCTGCTGATCGGCGATTCGTTGGGCAACGTGTTACAGGGACACGAAACCACGTTGCCGGTTTCGCTGCGCGACATTGTCTATCACACCGCCTGTGTTGCGCGCGGGGCGAAGCGTGCGTTTGTCATCGGCGATATGCCGTTTGGTACTTTCCAGTTGAGTCCGCCGGAAACCTTTCGCAATGCTGCCGAGATCATGGCGGCCGGCGCGCAAATGGTGAAGCTCGAAGGGGGCGCGGCGATGGCCGAAACCGTGCAATACCTGGTGCAGCGCGGCGTGCCGGTGTGCGGGCATCTTGGTTTGACGCCGCACTCGGTGCATCAGTTGGGCGGCTACAAGGTGCAGGGCCGCCAGCAAAGCGATGCCGAGCGCCTGCTCGAAGACGCCAAACTGATCGAAGAAGCCGGCGCAGGTATGCTGGTGCTGGAAGCGATTCCCTCACCGCTGGCGAAGCAGGTGAGCGATACCCTGGCGATTCCCACAATCGGCATCGGCGCCGGTGTCGATTGCGACGGCCAGGTGCTGGTGTTGCATGACATGCTCGACGTGTTCCCCGGCAAGAAAGCAAAGTTCGTGAAAAACTTCATGCAGGGCGCAGGTTCGATACACGCTGCGGTCGAGCGCTATGTGAAAGAAGTCAAGGCCAGGACGTTTCCGGATCGCGAGCATTCTTTTTCGTGAATCGTGAATCGTGGAAAGTGAAATGTGAAATGTGACGTGTCATACGCGTCACATTACAAACCTCACGTTTCGTTTCACATTTCGCGTTTCCCATTTTCACGCCAAACATGGACATCATTCACTCCGTCACCGCCCTGCGCGAGCGCCTGCAGCGCGAACCCAATAACGTTTTCGTGCCGACGATGGGCAATTTGCATCGCGGGCACATTGAGCTCATCAACATCGCCAAGCCGCGCGCGGCCTGCACCGTAGTGAGCATTTTCGTCAACCGTTTGCAATTTGGGCCGCGCGAGGATTTCGACAAATACCCGCGCACACTTACCGCCGATTGCGAAAAGCTCGAGGCAGCGGGCGTGGACGTGGTGTTCGCACCGGACGAAGGTGAGATTTATCCCGAGCCGCAGATGTACACCGTCGAGCCGCCGGACATCCAGCACATGCTCGACGGTGCGGTGCGGCCGGGGCATTTTCGCGGCGTCGCCACCGTGGTGTTGAAGCTTTTTAACATGGTGCGGCCGCATTCCGCGATTTTCGGCAAGAAGGATTACCAGCAGTGTCTGGTGCTGAACAACATGGTGCACCAGCTCGCGTTGCCGATAGAAATCATTCTCGCCGAAACCGTACGCGCGCAGGATGGGTTGGCGCTGTCGTCACGCAACAGCTATCTCACGCCGCAGGAACGCAAGGAAGCGCCGCGTTTGTATGCCTTGCTGAGCAAGGCGCGCGATGAGTTGAAAGCGGGTGCACACGATTATCAGCGCGTTGAACTTGATGTGATGGCTGATCTGGCGCATCACGGCTGGAAGCCTGATTACATCGCCGTGCGCCGCCAGTCGAATTTGTTGCCACCGGAAAATGGCGAGCGCAAACTGGTGGTGCTGGCGGCCGCGCGGCTGGGCCGAACACGGTTGATTGACAATGTCGAGGTGGATCGGGGTTGACCGGGTAAGTGGCGCGGAAGTTATGTAAGTAATTGTTTTATAACGATTTTTTGTGAGGCTCGAATGGCGGCAATAGAAACCTCCCAGCAACTGCGCGCGATGTATCTGGAGCCCAAGGAGCGCGCGGTGAAAAAGCAGATGCCGCGGCTCGATTCGCACTGCAAGAATTTTCTGGGGCTGGTGCGCTTCGCGGTGCTCTCCACCTGCGACAAAGACGGCAACATGGACGCTTCGCCACGCGGCGGCGAAGCGGGCTTCATCAAGGCGGTCGACGATCACACCGTGATTGTTCCTGATTGGACCGGCAATAACCGGCTCGACACCTTTTCCAACATTATCCAAAACCGCCGCATTGGTGCGATTTTTCTGGTGCCGGGCGTCGACGAAGCGCTGCGTGTCAACGGCGTCGCCACGCTGCGCAACGACGAAGCGTTTACCTCGCTGTGCGAAGTGAACGGGCGGTTCCCCAAGCTGGTGGTGCACATTGCGGTGAAAGAAGCCTATCTGCATTGCGCCAAGGCGATCATGCGCGCGGACCTGTGGCAGCCCGAGGCAAAAGTCGAGCGCAGCGTGTTGCCGACAATGAACGAAATGCTGCGCGATCAAATCGGCCAGACGGAACCTGCCGAACCGCAGGCGGTGATGCGCGAGCGGCATCTTAACGAGTTGTATCTGAACAAATAACGTAGCGGCGCGCCACTCATGTTGGCGTTAAGCACGCTTAATTTCTACGCCATCGCGGCTGCGGCGGCGTCAAGCATCGTCATCGGTTTTGTCTGGTACGGCCCGCTCTTTGGCACGGCGTGGATGAAGGAAATGGGCGTGGCGCCCGACTTCAAACCCGATCCGGCGATGCTGAAACGCGCGCTGTTGCTGATGTTTGCAGGCGCCGTGTTGACCGCCATCGTACTGGCCTGCGCCATCATCGTTGCGGGGTCGCGCGCGCCCGCCGCACAACAGGGTCTGACTGCGGCGCTGGGCGCGTGGGCGGGCTTTCATGTGCCCATGCTGCTGGGTGGCGTGGCCTGGGAGAACCGCTCGTGGGCGTGGTTTCGCATCAACGCGGGCTACCATTTGGCGGCATTGCTGGCGGCTGCCATGATTGTGGCGCATTGGCGTTGACGCACCGGGTAGCGCACCCGCCCCGCGTGGCGCGCTTCAGCCCGCCGGCGACAGCACGTGAATCACGCGGTTGGCCAGCAAATCCTTGACCTTGGCGGCGTAGGCAGCCATGTGAGGTGCTGCGGCGTGAGCCTTGAGCGCGGCAACATCGCGCCATTTTTCAATTACCACAAACGTATCCGCGCCGAACTTGGTCTGAAAACCGCCGATGCCTTCGGCGTCCGTGGCCGGGCCGTATTCGATGCAGCCGTCTTCAGTGCGTACCGCCGGCATGTTGGCGCGAAACGCCTCGAGCACATTCTCGCGTTGGCCGGGCTTGGTGGTGATGATGGCGACGACGTGAATCATGGGGTTCTCCGGTGAGTTTGTTGTGAATTGTCCTTCGCGGCGTAAACCATACCACGTTCCCGGCAGTGCCGAACGCGCCTGCTGGCGCCCGTGGTGGTGAGCGTCTGGTGTGCTTTTGCCTTGCCGCCACATCTGGGCTAGGATTTCGCCAGATTACTTACCGGAGGACGCATCGTGAACACCGTCACAGACGCAGGACAGGCACTCACACGCGCCACCCACGCCGCGGGTATGGCGGCGTACCAGCAGGCGGGGCTGCGTCTGGCCAGTGAACTCGATCATCGCGGGCCGGTTCGCCTCGATGCGAATGGCCGGCTACACCCCGATATTCTGGCGGCGTACTGGAAGCACGGCTTTTACATTTTCGAGGGCGTGGTTGGCGAAGCTGAAATCAATGAACTGCGGCGTGACGCCGCCGTGATGCTGGATCGCGCGCCAGCGAGTCCCGATTCGAAGGTGGATGCCCGGGGCCGCCCTGCGCTGGGCCGTGACGCGGCGCGCGAGCCGTACAGCATCATCAAGCCGTTGTCCGACCCGCAGGGCGGCACTGATTTCGGCGATGGCCGTCATCCCAGTAAAATGGTTGAGCCCGCGCCCGACAGCGATGCGCCCCCCTATGTGGTGTTGCGCATGCGCGGCATGTGCGAGCACATGCCGGCGGGCCTGCGCGTGTACGGTCATCCGCAACTGCTGGCGATCGCCGCGTCCATCAACGGTGATGATTTCGTACCGTTCAACGATGTGATTTTCGTCAAGCAGCCGCGTGTGGGCGGTTCCATCACCTGGCATCAGGATGGCGTTACACACTGGAATTCGTCCGAGTGGAACGAAGGCATACACGGGTTTAATTATCAAGTGCAGATCTACCCGGCCACGATGGGCAACGCGCTTTGGGTGATGCCGGGTACGCACAAGCTCGGGCGCGCCGATATCAAAAAGCGCGTCGCTGACAACGGCGGCAGCGCAACTCACCCTCTGATAGCTTCGCATAGTGGTTAACTTCCCGCGTTTTGAGTGCGCCGCGCAGGTCGCGTGACACGTCCGCCGTCGCTCGTTCCGTCGCAATTGCATAGCGGAATACTTGCCCGGCAATAATCAATGTCTTGGAGGCCAGTTCCAGTGCGCCACGTCGCTCTACGCGTCGAATCAAGTCCAGTAGTTCAGGCGCGGCGATTTCAATGAGTGGGCGTGCCCCCAAGTCGGGAAACAATTCTCTTTCAAGTCGTGACAAGACGGCAGCGGTATGGCTTGAAGACCAACCACCACGCTTGTTTTCCCACCATTCACGCGCGATGTTTTCAAAAGTGTGCTCCGCTAGTCTTTCCTCCTCGCGGCGATCGTTTTTGCGCTGTTTCATCGGATCAATAGGCGGATCGGATGCGAGTAATTCACGTGCGGCCATACGCTTCTTGCGTGCGGCGCCGAGGCTTACATCTGGGTAAGTGCCAAGCGCAAGTGTTTTTTGTTTGCCAGCGAATCTGTAATTGAATCGCCAATACTTTGCGCCGTTCGGTTGAATGAGTAGGTACATCCAATCGCCGTCCGAGAGCTTGATGGGGGTGCTCTTTGGTTTGGCGTTTTTTACCTGAACGTCGGTTAGAGCCATGATGGGATTTTGATGGTATCTGAGTATTTCTCGATTTTTGATACCATCAAATGCCATCAGATGTCCACCGAAGGGCTTGGACCGTCTTGGACGATATTTTCAAGTTTCCCCTATGAAAACTCGAAATTTCCGGACTTGTTTGGACGTTCTTGGAAGTGTTCTTGGTGCCGGGAGCCGGAATCGAACCGGCACGCTGTCGCCAGCGCGGGATTTTGA
>SYEN01000497.1 GCA_005800795.1 Burkholderiales bacterium
AGCCGGTGCCGAAATCGTCGATCGAGATTTTCACGCCCAGATCGCGGATCACCTTGAGTTTCTCAATGCAGCCTTCAATGTCCTCCATCAGCAGGCTTTCGGTGATTTCAATGTCGAGCGCCTGGCCAGAGTTGTTCGCCAGCAGTGCACGCATCTGGTCGGTGAAATCGCGGCGCCGCAATTGCACCGCCGACACATTGACCGCCACCCGCGGCACATCGAGCCCATATTTACGCCACTCGGCCTGATCGCGCAACACGCGGCGCAACGCCCACAGACCGACCTCGTTGATCATGCCGATTTCCTCAAGTATCGGGACAAACTCATTCGGGCCAACCAGCCGACCGTCCGGATCGTTCCAGCGAATCAGCGCCTCGAATCCGGCAATACGTGCGCCCTGGGTGCGCACTTTGGGCTGATAGTGCAGCACGAACTGTTCGTGTTCGAGCGCAAGACGCATCTTGCTTTCGAGCAGCAGTGTGTGCACCATGCGCGCGTTCATCTGAGGCTGATAGAACATGTAGGGCTCGGAGGCCACCTTCGCTTGCACCAGCGCCGCTTCGGCATTCTTGAACAACGTATCGACATCGCCGCCGTCGTCCGGAAACACAGCGATGCCGGCCACTGCCGACAGGCTGAAGTGGTGGCCATCGACGCTGAAGGGCGGCTGGATGGCATTGATCACGGTATGCTCGATTGCCAGCAGCAGTTCCGATTCGTTGGCATATTCACCCAGCAGCAGCGCGAAACGGTCACCCGACATGCGCCCCACGTTATCCCGCTCCGGCCATGATTCGAAAAGCCGCCGCGCGAATTCTCGTATTGTGTTGTCGCCCGACTGGCGCCCAATGGATTCATTGACAAAGCGAAAACGGCGTACGTCGACCACTAGCGCGGCAACCCGGGCACCGCGTGGCGCGGCTGCCTGCAGCAACTGACCCAATCGTTCGTGGAGCAGATTGCGGTTGGGCAGCGCCGTCAGCAAGTCATAGTACGCCAGATAGTCGATGCGTTTTTCCTTCTCGATCACCTCCAGCGCAAAGGCCACGTCACCCGACAAGTCGGTCAGCAGCCGCACCTCTTCGTCGGTAAAAAAATTCTTTTCGCGTGCGATCATGCCGAAAAGTCCCGCCGCCTTGCCGTTCACCATCAAGGGCAAAACAATGACTGACAGATACCCCAGTGCCACCGCGCGCTGGCGCCGCGAGCCATCGGGCAGCACCTGCGCCGAGATGTCATTATTGAAGACCGGACGCTTTTCACGGATGCATTGTGTCAACAAGCCCACGCGTTCGCCGCCAGAATCCGGCGCCGTGTCTTCCATGCCGGCAAACACCTGCGCATCTTCGCCCGCCCATGACAAGGATCGCAGCCGTCCCGTCGTCTCGTCCCGCATACCGATCCACGCCACGCCGAACCCGCCGTGCTCCACCGCGATGCGGCAAGCCTCATCCGCGAGGTCACTCAGACTCTTGACCCGCACCAACGCGGCGTTGATGTTGCTCATGACCGCGTACAGCCGGTTCAGGCGCTGGATGCGGTTCTCGGCCTCCTGACGCGCGGTGATATCCAGTCAAACCGATGTACAGCCGCGCAGGCCGCCCTGCGCATCCAGATCGGGCACCATGAAGCGCTCGTAGGCGTGCTTTTCACCACTGACATGGGACCATATGATCTCATCATGTTGCGGCTTGCCGTCGAGCGCAGCCTCTATCGCGGCGCTCTGCCAGTTTTTCGTCAACGCCAGGTTGACGTCGCGTACCGTGCGGCCAATCATGCGATCCGGATCAGTACCCAGCCGCGCGGCATTACGTGCGTTGGTCCACACATAGCGGCTCTCGCCGTCAAGATACGACAGGCAAACCGGCACGGCCTCGGTAACGCGGCTCAGAATCACGTTTAACTGCTCGTGTTCCCGCTCGAGTGCGCGCTCGTCGGTGACATCGACCTCCATGCAGGCGAATATCGGATCGCCGCTGACGCCCGGAACCGCACATGCGCGCCGCACCACCGTTACCGTCACGCCGTGCCGGCCGTCGACCGTTGCCTCAGCGATGCCGGAAGCATCCGGTCCCTGCTCGACGCCGCGCAAAAAGCCCACAAAGTCACGGTATTGTTGCGGCGAGTAGAGCAATTCGTCCATGCGCCTGCCCATGGCCTCGATCGCGTCAATGCCGTACAGCATCTCGGAAGCCGGGTTCCAGTAAAGCACGCGCGCCTCGCGGTCGAACCACTGAATGGCCACGCCTGGCGTGTTCTCCAGCGTGGCTCGCAAGCGCTCTTCGCTGCGCTGGCGCTCGGTGACATCGATATCCATGCACACAAAATAGGTTGTGCCGTCGGGCGCCGGAATCGGAAACAGCGTGGACAGCAATACGCCTTGCGTACCGTCCCTGCGGGTAAACGTGCTCTCGGCTGGATCGAATGCATGGCCGGTGCGACTGACTTCGTGCAACGCATCAATAAAACCGCGCGCCTGCTCCGGCGTATAAAGCCCGACTTCATCGAGCGTTCGCCCCATGGTTTCCTGCTCGGCCCAGCCGAATACTTCGGTGGATGCCTTGTTCCAATAACACACGCGCCCCGACAAATCGAACCACTGCACTGCGACGTTGGGCGTATTGTCCAGGGTCGCGCGCAGCGCCTGCGTCGCGCGCTCCTGCCGCGTGATGTCGTAGACCGTCGAGCGCAGGCCTGCGAACGCGCCTCCGCTGCCGGTCACCACCGTGCTGGTAATGGATACCTTCCGGCGCAATCCGCCCTGCTCGGCCAACTCGAATATCCGTTCTTCACCTTGCGCATCTGCGCCTTCCTTCAGGCGCGCGAATGCCGCCCGGAACTTTTCAACGCTCTGCTCGCAAAGAAATGTCGCGAATTCACGCTTGCCGGAAACGGACTCACGCGTGACCCCCAGCCAGCGCAACTCGGTATCGTTGATCTCGGTGATGACGCCATTGGCATCCAGCGAATGGTAGCCGCAGGGCACATTGTTATAGAGATCGGCGAGGCGCTCCGCCTGCGCCGTCAACCGTTGATTGGCCGCAAGCACCTCGGCGGTTCCCGCCTCGACGCGATTGCGCAACAGGCGGTTCCACAATAACTGCAGAACCGCCAAGGCGATAACCGCAAGCAGCAATATGACCGGCGCACTCTGATCGGTCAGATACACCGATACTCCTTTTTGTTCGGCTGTGTCATACCTTGAAAAACGCTACAGACACCTGGTTGCAAAGTTATCGTCAATATCGCGGCAATGGCAGGCGATGGCACCACTCAGGCAACAGACCGCACACACCTGAGCAGTGGCAGTGTGAACCGCGCCTTTACAGCGGTCAAGCACGGTCAGGACGATTGGCTGCAACACAATTCCAACCCTATCGTTCGCACATGGCCTTAATCACAAACCGGTACGTGAATTTCACACCGAATCTAGGCTGCAAAACGCCACACCCAGCGCGCCACCTCGAACAGCAGCCGGTCATTGTTGCGCGCGGCCATGAATTGCGCGCCTACGGGTAACCCGTTGGGACCTTTGAATATTGGCAGTGTCACGCACGGCAGGTGGGTGCTGGTACCGATCAGGCAGTGCGACGCATTGCCGGTGGCGTTCAGCCCCACAGGCGCCTCACCCGACGCGGCGGGCACCAGCAACACATCAAAATCCCGGAATACGTCGTGCATCCTCCGGCGCAGACGCGCCAGAACGGCGCGAGACTCGCGGTATTTCTCAAAGCTGCACGCCAACCCATCCTTGAGACGGTTATTGCGCAACGTCTCGCTGATCATGTCGTAATGATGATTGATTTCCCAGGCGCGATTGCGAGCGAACTCGAAGCTGCTGACCCAGCGGTGGGCGTCGTCAAGCTGGTTGAAATCATGGGGCAGGGTCAAGTCGGCGACTGTCGCGCCAGCCTTCGCCAGCATCGCCGCACAGGCTTCGAGCGACTGCTGCGTGGCCGGCTCACACTGATTCCAGAACGGCGTACGGCAAAAGCCGATGCGAAATTTCTGCTGAGGCGCCTGGGAGGGCAATGGCTGCGGCGTCACCCCAATCAGCACGTCGCGATACAACGCTATGTCCTCCACCGAACGCGCAATCAAGCCGACGGTGTCCACCGAGCCGGCGGCCTCCATTACGCCATGACAACGAATATCGCCCCACGTCGGCCTGTAACCGACACAGCCGCAATACGACGCCGGGCGAATGGTGGAACCCGTAGTCTGCGTGCCGATGGCCAGCGGCACCATACTGTCACCCACCGCCGCCGCTGATCCACTGGAGGAGCCGCCGGGCGTGCGCGCGCGATCCATTGGATGATGTGTCTTACCGGGATGACGGTTGGCGAATTCC
>SYEN01000046.1 GCA_005800795.1 Burkholderiales bacterium
CCCGGCGGGCGGCACCTCGGATGTAATGGCACGCATGTTGTCGGATGAATTGACACGCATTCTCAAGCAATCGGTAATCGTGGAAAACATCGGCGGCGCAGGCGGCGTCATCGGTACCGAGCGCGCGCTGAAAATGCCCGCCGACGGCTACACACTCATTCAAACTGGCGTGGGGCAAAACGCGGTGGCGCACGGGCTGGAACCGTTTCCCAAATACGATTCGAAAAAGGATTTTCAGCATCTGACGCAAGTGCATCACGGACCCAACGTGCTGGTGGTGAATGCGCTGACGCGCTTCAAAACGCTGCGTGACCTGATGGATTACGCGCGCGCCAATCCGGGCAAGGTGGATTATGGTTTCACGCCTGCTGCCTCCGGGCACATGGCGATGGAGCTCTTCAAACAGACGGCGAATATTTCGCTCACCGGCATACCGTATCGCGGCGGCGGCCCGATGATGATCGACATTATTGGCGGCCAGATTCCGCTGATGTTCATCAACCAGGACGTGGCGCTTGCGCACATTCGATCAGGCAAGTTGCGCGCGCTGGCCGTGACGTCCGTTAAGCGCAATCCCCTGTATGCAGAGACGCCCACCATCGCCGAGAGTGGCTTTCCGGGTTTCGAGGCGCTGTCGTGGTCGGGCATGTCCATCGTCAGAGGCACGCCGATCTCCATCGCCGAAAAGATCGAAGCCTCGTTAATGCAGGCGATGGGCAGCGCCGCCATCAAGCAACGGCTGGAGTCCAACGGCTTTGTCGTGCCGCCGCTGGGGCCGAAAATTTATACGGAGTTCGTCGGCAAGGAAGTGGATCGCTGGACGACGGTGATACGAAAGGCGGGGATTAAGAGTTTGTAGATAGGGAGGAGCGTAGCGTATCCCGACGATTGCGCGGATGGCGGGATAAGCTGCGATGCGCCACGAGTTTCCTGCAGAGGATGATGGCAACTACTTGATGATTGACCAAGGCAGCGGAAATGTATTAGAGCTCGGCGACGTTGTTGAATTTGGAGTAATTTGCGCAGGTGTCGCGAGGGTCTATTGTCCAAAGCGTGGGGCTGCAAACGTCTATGTTCATAAACTTAATTGTGAATTGCACGACGCGGTGGCGTGGGCCAAGCGCACGTAGGATGCGGTGACAAAGGAACCGCATCAGCCGAGGCAATGCCCCGCGAATGATGTGGTTTGCTGCGCTCACCGGCATCCTACGAAAACAATCTGCGTTTATCTGCGTTTATCTGCGTAAATCTGCGTCAAAGGTGTTGACGCTAAAATTCACAGCTTCAATCCCATGCGCTTGATCACCACCCCTTCTTCCTCGTAAAGCTTGCGCACAAATTTGGCGTAGTCCTCGCTGTTCAAATAGGCCAAGTCCTGATCGTAGCGATCCAGAATTTTCTGAAATTCCGGGTCTTCCATTGCGCGCTTGAAGGCGTCGTGCAAAATGCGCACGGTGCGCGGGTCCATGTTTTTCGGGCCGGCGATGCCGAACGGGGAGTTCTGCACAATGTCGTAGCCGAGGTCTTTTAGCGTAGGTGCGTTGGGCCAGCGCTTGGTGCGGGTGGGGCCCCATGTGACCAAGAGGCGCATGCGGCCTGCGTCGACCATTTCTGCCCAGCCGGTTGAATCGGCAGTGGCCATGACGTGGCCGCCGAGTAGGGCTTGCCCAGCTTCGGCGTAGCCCTTGTAGGGCACTTGCGTCCAGGTGATGCCTTCGCGTCTGGCGATTTCTTCCATGGTGATGTGGAGGCTGGTGCCGTTGCCCGGCGTGGAGTAGGTGACCTTGCCGGGGTTGGCTTTGGCGAAAGCGAGGAATTCCTTCCACGTTTTCCATGGCGCGTCGGCGCGCACCACCACGCCGAAGGTGTAACCCGTGAGGTGGATGATCCAGGTGAAATCGGTGAGCGGATCAAATGCTGTTTTGGTCATGTGCGGATAACGAAACACCGTGATCGGCATTTGTGCGAGGGTGTGGCCGTCGGGTTTTTGATTGGCCATCCAGGCTGGCCCCAAGGTGCCGCCCGCGCCTGCGCGGTTTTCGACAATCATCCGCTGGCCAAGATGTTTGCCCGCGATATCTGCCAACACGCGCATCACGACATCGGTGCTGCCCCCCGCGGAGTAAGGCACGACCAGGTTGATTGGGCGTTCGGGGAAGGTTTGGGCTGTGGCGCTGAAACTGACAAGTGCGGCGAAAACGATCTGGAATAAAGCTTTGCTCATGGTCTCCTCCTGGAGTATTTTTTTCCTGCCGGTAATCCTGCAAAGTTTGCGGTCAGTACGACTTCGGTAATCCCAGCACGCGCTCCGCGATAAAACATAAAATCATCTGCATGCTCACCGGTGCTATGCGCGGGATCATGGCTTCGCGCAGGTAGCGCTCGATGTGAAATTCCTTGGCGTAGCCCATGCCGCCGTGGGTGAGGATAGCTGTTTCGCAAGCCTTGAAGCCCGCTTCACCCGCGAGGTATTTGGACGCGTTGGCTTCAGCGCCGCAGGGTTGCTTGTTGTCGTACAGCCATGCCGCCTTGTAGGTCATGAGTTCGGCGGCTTCCAGCTCCATCCAGCGTTCGGCGAGCGGGTGCTGAATCGATTGATTTTGTCCAATTGGGCGGTCGAACACCACGCGTTCGCGGGCGTAGTTGGTGGCTTTTTTCAGCGCGACCTTGCCCAAGCCCACGGCCTCGGCGGCAACCAGGATACGTTCCGGGTTCAGGCTGTCGAGGAGGTAACGAAAGCCTTTACCTTCTTCGCCGATACGGTCTTCGACCGGCACTTTGAGG
>SYEN01000498.1 GCA_005800795.1 Burkholderiales bacterium
CGTAAGATACGAACGCTTGCGGCGTCAGGTTTTCGTTTGACGGTAAAATGGCGTCACCGCGTGTGACGCCTTTTTTTTGTAAACGAGCAATACCAACCTTGTCGTTCCCGCGAAGGCGGAAACCCATAACCCTGCGCCATATGCCACATGGTATGGATTCCTGCCTTCGCGGCAATGACGGGGTAAATTTTTTTGTTGCGAACTAAAAGGATAGCCACCATGACCCGCCGCTACGACGCTAAAAAATTCACCCTCGCGCACCTGCGCGCCACCGCCGAAAAATGCAAGAACTGGGGCAAGTGGGGGCCGGATGATCAAGTCGGCACGCTGAATTACGTCACCCCGCAGGACATCATCGACGCCTCGCGTCTGGTGAAAAAAGGTAAGGTATTTTCGCTGGGCCTGAACTTCGACCGCACCGGCCCGCAAAAAGGTTTGTGGGGCAATCGCTTCAACCCCATCCACACCATGCTCGCGACGGGCACCGACGCCGTCGCCGGCAATCAGGACAAAGGCGGGCTACGTTACGCCGACGATATGGTGTCGCTGCCGCTGCAATGCGGCACACAATGGGACGCACTGGGACACATTTTTTACGACGATAAAATGTGGAACGGCTATGACGCCAAGCTGGTCGACACCAACGGCGCACAAAAAAACGGCATCCACAAAACCCGCGACAAAATGGCGGGACGCGGTGTGCTGCTAGACGTGGCGCGGCACCTGGGCAAGGAATTTCTGGCCGACGGCGAAGCCATTACTAACAATGACCTCGATGCCTGCGCCAAGGCACAGGGTGTCACCATCAAGCGCGGCGACTTCGTCATCGTGCGCACCGGCCAAATGGAGCAGCGCCTGAAAGCCGAAGAGTGGGGCGGCTATGCGGGCGGAGAAGCGCCGGGCTTGGCGTTTGAGACCGCCGAGTGGATCCACCAAAAAGAAATCGCCGCCATCTGCACCGACACCTGGGGTTGCGAAGTGCGCCCCAACGAAACCGAGGATGCTTCACAACCGTGGCACTGGGTGGTAATCCCGATGATCGGCATCACCATGGGCGAGATTTTTTATCTCAAGGACTTGGCCGACGATTGCGCGCAGGACAAGGTCTACGAGTTTTTCTTCTGTGGGCCGCCGTTGCCGATTACACGGGCGGTGGGGTCGCCTATTAATCCGCAGGCGATTAAGTAGAACTTTAAGTTTGCCCAGGGCGGAAATCGTGGGGCGCACCCCTATTTCGCCCCACAACGGTTAGATGCATCAATGGTCTAGATGCCGATACTGTTCCAGTTTCGCCTCATCCAGCTTTACTCCCAATCCAACCGCATCGTTCATCTGTAACGTTCCCGCTGAAATATCCAGCCGCGTAGTCGTCACGGTATCCACCACCTTAAGTGGTCCGACGCATTCCAGCCCTGGCACGACGTTGCGTGATGTCGTACACAACAGAATTTCCGCTAGGGTGCTGGGATCAAGCCCGAAGCCGTGGCCAACCACACACGGGATGCCCGCCGCTTCGGCGGTTGCCAGCATGCGTTGCGCGCGCAGGATGCCGCCGGCTTGTTTGATGCCGAATTTCACGTAATCTGCTGCGCCGGCTTTGATGACTGCCAGCAGGCTCTGGTGATCGCTCACCGATTCGTCGGCCATCACCGGGATGCCGCCTTGGCGGCGTACTTTGGCCAGCCCCGCGATGTCTTCCTTCGGCGCGGGTTGTTCATAGAGTTGCAGGTTGTAGGGCTTGACCAGGGCGCAGAGTTTTAACGAGGTTTCAGCGTCGTAGAGGCAATTCGCGTCGATGCGCAGCTGCATGGCGCTGCCCACAGCTTCACGCACGGCCGCTACGCGGTCGTGATCGGCCTGGATGCCGAAACCGCCAACTTTGATCTTGGCCGATTTGAAGCCGGCTTTGAGCCAGCGCTTGCCTTCGGCGGCGGCTTCTGCCGGCGGCAGTGCGCCGATCCAGCCGTTGAAGCGCACTTCTGTGGTGACGGCGCCGCCCAGATACGTTTGCATCGACACACCGTGAATATTCGCCGCGAGATCGACGCAGGCCATTTCCGCGCCCGCCGCTGCGCCCGGCTGCGTCGGTGTGAGCTTGTCGAAGAGTTCGATCAACTGGTGCAGATTCAACGCGTCCTGCCCGATGATGGCGGGCGCGATCTTGTCGCGTAGCGTGGCCGCCAGCTCTACGGCGGTGCCCGGCGATTTGGCGGCAGCCGAGGGTTCGATGCTGCTGATGCCGATGGCGCCGCCGGAGGCGGTGAGGCGGATCACCACACATTTGGTGACATTCTTGGTGATGCCTGCGCTGGTGAAGTTGCCTGCCAGCGGCATGTCGATGCCGAAGACTTCCATGCGTTTTATGGTGTGTTTCATAAGGGAGTGCCTTTGTGGTTTGTCGTAGTCGGTCGTTGGTAAGTCATGCGGCGAAGTCACGTCGGTATGCGCCGCCTAATTTCCTCGATCACGATGGCGTTGTCGCGCTCGCCTTCGCCCGCAGCGACACAACCATCGACGATGCTGACATACGTCTCCGCCAGTGGCAAGCCTTGTCCGCGCGCTTTTGCCTGTTCCAGCATCAGCAGAAAATCCTTGCGCGTTTGCGTGATGAAGCCGTGGGGCGTGAAATCGCCTCTGACCATTTTCGGGCCTTTGACGTCCATCACCTGCGATTGCGCGGCGGATTCACGCGCGACTTTCAAAAACGCGCCGGGGTCGAGTCCCAGCTTTTGCGCGAACACCAGCCCTTCGGCCAGTGCCGCGCGATTTACACCGAGAATCAGATTGATGGCGAGTTTGGCGCGTCCGCCGTTGCCCGCTGCGCCCAGGTGATGCCGCCGCGGGCAAATGGCATCGAGCACGTCGCGCGCTTCTTCCGCCGCTGCCGGGTCGCCGCCAATCATGCCCAGCGCGTCGCCGGTCTCGGCTTGCTGGCTGGTACCGGACACCGGCGCTTCGACATAACGCACCTTGTCCGCCGGTGTGCGTGCGACCAGCGCAGAAATTTTGTCCGGGTCGCAGGTGCTGACGCATAGCGCGATCAGGGGCGGCTTGCCGGAAGGCAACGTGGCCACCAATGCTGCGATGGTTTGCTCCACCTGTTCGGTGTTGAACACCGCCAGGACGACCTTGTGGCAAGTGGCCGCGATTTCGGTCACCGATGCGGCAGCGCGTCCGCCGAGCGCTGCGAAGGCGTCGAGCTTTTTCGCATCGACATCGTAGCCCAGCAGTTCCAGCCCTGCCCCGCGCATGCGTTTGGCGCAGGCCATACCCATCAAGCCGATGCCAATCAATCCCACCGGGTGCGTGCTGCTCATGGCGCTGCCCTTGACGATGTTGGTTATGAAAAGGCGGCCATTATAGTCGCGACCAGGTTGGTGAATTGAGCCCTATCCCGGGGCGCGGCACGGGTATAATGCGCCGATGCGCCGGTATAGCTCAGTGGTAGAGCAACCGCCTTGTAAGCGGTAGGTCGTCTGTTCAATCCAGACTACCGGCACCAGCCCGTAGGGCGAAAATAAAAGATCAATAAAAACAGATACTTATAATAACGCTTGCCCGGGCACTTTGCTCTTGAAAGCGCTTGATGCCGCCCCTATATGGGCGGGTGAACCAAAATCCGCGGCCAAGGTCTGGTGTAGGTCTGAGTCGCGGCATAAAGTTGTTACGAGGAGGAATCTCAGTGATCAAGGTTGAAAACCTGTGCAAGCATTTTGGCGCCAAGATTGCGGTGAACGATATTTCGTTTACCGTTGAAAAAGGCGAGGTGCTGGGGTTTCTCGGGCCAAATGGCTCGGGCAAATCCACCACCATGCGTATCATCACCGGCTACTATCCGGCCACGTCCGGGCGTGTCACCGTCGGAGGATTTGATGTCGCCGAGAAACCCATTGAAGCCAAGCGCCTGATGGGCTATCTACCGGAAAGCGCGCCCGGCTACGCCGACATGACAGTCAATGGCTTTCTGGGATTCGCGGCGGAACTGCGCGGGTTGACCGGCAGCGCCAAAAAAGCGGCCATCGACCGTGTGATCGAGATGTGCTTTTTGCAGGCGGTGGTGTATCAAACCATCGATACCCTGTCCAAGGGCTATAAGCACCGTACTTGTCTTGCGCAATCGCTGATTCACGATCCGCAAGTGCTGATCATGGACGAGCCGACCGACGGTCTCGATCCGAATCAGAAACACGAAGTGCGCAACCTCATTCGCAAAATGGCCCCGGAAAAAGCGATCATCTTTTCCACGCACATTCTGGAAGAGGTCGAAGAAGCCTGTACCCGCGCTATAATCATTGATCGTGGCCGCATGGTCGCCAGCGGCACGCCGGCGGAACTCAAGGCGCGTTCGCCATCGGGTAAGCTGGACGAAGTGTTCCGCGCGCTGACCCTCTCCGATACTGTCAAAGCAGCATAGAAAAGCCAAACAAGCGAAATCATCATGAATGCCTGGGCCAATATCAAAACCATTATGAAGCGCGAACTGGGCGGCTATTTCACCTCGCCCATCGCGTATGTTTTCCTGATTATCTTTCTGCTGCTGACGGGGTTTTTCACCTTTACGATCGGCAACTTTTTCGAGCGGGGTGAAGCTTCGCTGGTGTCGTTCTTCACTTGGCATCCGTGGCTGTATCTGTTTCTTGTGCCAGCGGTGGGCATGCGCCTGTGGTCGGAGGAGCGCCGGCTGGGCACCATGGAACTGCTGCTCACCATGCCGATGACCGCGTGGCAGGCCATTCTCGGCAAGTTTCTGGCGTCGTGGGCGTTTTTGGCGTTGGCGCTGGCTCTGACTTTTCCGGTGTGGATCACAGTTAACTGGCTCGGGTCGCCGGATAACGGCATCATCGCCGCCGGTTATGTCGGCAGCCTGTTTCTGGCCGGTTCGTATCTGGCAATCAGCTGCATGACTTCCGCGATGACGCGCAATCAGGTGATCAGCTTTATTCTGTCGGTGGTGATTTGCCTGTTCTTCATTCTGGCGGGTTACACGCCCATCACCGATCTGCTTACCCGCGTGGCCAGTCCGGTGGTGGTGGACATCATCGCGTCGTTTTCGGTGATGACCCACTTTGAAGGCTTTCAGCGCGGGGTGATCGATCTGCGCGATTTCCTGTTTTTCGTCTCGGTGATCGGCTTTGCACTGTTTACCACCGGTGTGATTATTCGTGGCCAGCGGGCAGGCTAGCAGAAGACCATCAGGAAAAACCATGAAAAAGTCCAATATTGACACGCTGTTTTACTCTGCCGGCGGTTTGCTGCTGCTAGCGATTATTCTGATCGCGGCGAATTTCTTGATAAGCGTGATCAAAGCCCGCGTCGACCTCACGCAAGGCAGCGTCTACACGCTCTCGGATGGCACGCGCGCGATTCTTTCCAAGCTCGAAGCGCCGGTGAAGATCCGTTACTACTACACGCAAGGCGGCAACACCGTGCCGGTGGGCATCAAGACCTTCGCCAAACGGGTCGAAGACTTGCTTGCCGAATACAAATCGGCGTCGGGCGGCAAAGTAATCATCGAGAAATTCAATCCGGAGCCGGATTCGGACGCCGAGGAGTCTGCGGCGCTCGATAACGTCGAAGGACAGCAGACCAACACCGGCGAGAAGTTCTATCTGGGCCTTGCGGTATCCTTCCTCGATAAAAAGGAATCGATCCCGGTGCTGTCGGCGGACCGCGAACGCTTGCTTGAATATGATTTGACCAGCAAGATTTCGCAAGTCACGCAGGCGAAAAAACCGGTGATCGGCCTGATGGCCGGCCTGCCGGTGCTGGGCCGTCCGCTCAATCCGATGACCAAGCAACAGCCCACCGAGCCGTGGGTGCTGGGTTCTGAGCTGAAACGCACCTTTGAGGTGAAAAAAGTCGAACTCGACGTGAAGAAAATCGACGACGACATCAAAGTGCTGGTGGTGATCCATCCGAAAAACATCACTGAAGAAGCGGAGTACGCCATCGATCAGTTTGTGCTGCGCGGCGGCAAGCTGGTGGCGTTTGTTGACCCGTATGCCTATTTCGATCAGCAGCCTGACATGCAAAACCCGTTCGGCGGCAATCAGGCTGGCGGTTCCACGCTCTTTAACCTGTTCAAGGGCTGGGGTGTTGAAGTCGATAGCAAGGTGATCGCCGATATGACTTTTCCCAGCGGCTCCGGCCCGCGCCTGCTGCCGACATTGCTGATGTTGACCAACGATGCGTTCAATATGGACGACATCGTGATGAGTCAGGTGGGCACGATGCTGGTGCCGTTCGGTGGCAGCTTCAAGGGCAAGCTCGCCGAAGGGTTGAAGCAGAACGTGCTGATCAAATCGTCGAAAAACGCCATGCCGGTGGATTTGATTATTGCCACACTGTCGGGCGAGCCGGCCACGCGCGGTTTCGCGCCCACCGGCAAGGAAGAACCCATTGCCATGCGGCTCACCGGCAAATTCAAGTCAGCGTTCCCCAACGGCGAACCGACACCGCAGCAAGCGCCCGCGAAAAAGGGTGAGGAATTGAAGCCGCCACCGCCGGCCTCCGGCAATCATATGCGTGAAGCCAAGGCCGAAAACTCGGTGGTGCTGGTGGCCGACGTGGATATGCTCACCGACGGTGCCGCGGTCGAGGTGCAGGACGTGTTCGGACAAAAAGTGGTGGTGCCGCGTAACGGCAACCTGGCGTTTGCACAAAGTCTGATTGAACAACTCGCGGGTGATTCCAATCTGATGAATTTGCGCAGCCGCGCCGCGTTCAGCAAACCGCTGACCGTGTTGCGGCAAATGGAAGCGCAGGCACAACAGTCTTATCTGGGCGAAATCAAGAAGCTCGAAGATTCGCGCAACCAGATCACGGAAAAGCTGCAAAACCTGCAAAAAGGCCGCACGGGTGCGAGCGCGTCCGCCGCGGCGACAGTGCTCACGCCGGAGCAGCAGACAGAGATTGAGAACTTCCGCAAGCAAGCCACCGAAACCAGCAAACAGCTGAAAGAGTTGCGTAAAAACCTGCGCGTGGATACCGACCGCCTTGAACTGTGGACCAAGGTGATCAATATCGGCGCGGTTCCGGTGCTGGTGGCGATTCTGGGTCTGGTGCTCGCGATGCGCCGCCGCAATCAGGTGAGAAAGGCGGTGGCGGCATGAACCGCAAACAGTTTTTAATCATGCTGGCGCTGGTGGGCGTGCTGGGCGGTGCCGGACTGGCGATGTTCTGGAAGGACCTCGCCGGATACAAAGAGGCTGGCGCGAAAATCGGCGCAAAAGTGCTGCCCGATCTGAAGGCCGCCGATGCAACCGAGATTCGACTGAAGGACGCCAAGAGCGAAATCACGCTGGTGAGCAAGAATGGGTCGTGGGGTGTGAAAGAACGCGGCGGCTATCCGGCTGATGTGGGCGAAATCAGTGAATTGCTGGCGAAGCTGGTCGAGGCGAAGGTGGTGCAGTCTGAAACCGTGGGCGATTCGCTTCTGGGCCGGCTGAGTCTGCTGGATCCGGCGAAGGCCGCCGCCAAAGATGGAAAGGCCGAAGGCACGGGTACGCTGCTCGAAATGAAAGACAAAACCGGCAAACAGATCGCCTACCTGATTTTCGGCAACGTGTCGAAAAAGAAAGACCCCGGCAATCCTCTGCCCAACGCGGTGGACGGTGTGCCGGCGGGCCGCTACATGATCGCGCCGGGCAAAATGCAAAGCGTGGTGGTGGTGTCCGACCCGTTTGCCAACGTTGAAATACGCCCGGGCCGGTGGTTGGCCAAGAATTTTTTCAAGGCTGACCGCATCAAGTCGCTAAGCGGCGGCGAGGGCAAGGAACAGTGGAAAATTGCCCGCGAACTCGAATACAGCCAATGGAAATTCGCGGGGGGCGCGGGGCAGCTCGACCCAAGCGCTGCGGTGGGAGCGAACAATGCGCTCGGCCAATTGACGTTCAGTGATGTGTCCACCGATGCAAAAGTAGAGGGGGAAGGCGTGCGTACTATCGTCGCCGAAACGTTCGACAACCTCACTTACACCATCAAAATCGCCAAACAGAAAACGGGCGACGATTACCTGTTCAACTTCGTGCTGAGCGGCGCACCGCCGAAAACACGCACGCCCGAAAAAGATGAAAAGCCCGACGAAGTCAAACGCCGTGCCGAGGAATACGAAAAATCATTGAAAGGTCTGGAAGCGCGCGTGGAGTTTGAAAAAATTCTCGGCCAATGGGTGTACGCAATGTCCGCCAAGACGTTGGAACCGCTGCTGAAAGACCGCGCGCAAATGACGGTGCAACCGCGCAAGCCGGGTGATGACAAGGGTGGCCCCGGTGGCCCGCCGCCAGGTTTTCCGCCGGGCATGATGATGCCGGGCATGACCCGATAAAAATCTGATTTAAATCAAATACTTATAGGGTAATCACCCAGCGAGTCCTCTGCGCGGCTGCGTCAACTTGGACCGCGGCATCGCCAAGAGTGGTATTTGTTGACCTTGGGTGCTTCTTGAGGGCGAGACACCATCGCCCTCAGCTTTCTGCTGAGTCGGCGGTGTGTGGGTCTACACAGGAGCCTCACTATCGCTTACCTGCAGACCTTGTCGCGACCAGCGGCATCTGCAAAAGTTGTGTGGAGCAATGCCTGGTGTAGACTCGTCAATGTGAGCCACATCAATCATGAGGCGTGACGCGATTGCCATCCGCAAGTATTTATGTAAGTATTTGTTTTAAAAGGATATTAAAATGAGTAACCCGAAGGTTGAAAAATCGCCGGTGCTACCGGCGGATCACAAGTGGACGTTTGAAAAGCGCCAGGGTATTTACGAATCCGATGTCACAGCGCTGGTGCGCCGCATGCTCGAGGATGAGCAGATTCAGAAAGACCAGCGCGCAGCGTGGGAGCGCTGGCGCAACGATCCGAGCAGTTTGAAATAGCCGTGCGGCGTTCACGCGTGTATGGCGCGCCGCTACTGGCGGTGATGGCGGCCGCATTATTCGCGCCGGCAGCCGTGCCGGCGTGGGCACAGTCACTGGCGGGCGCGGCGAATTACCCCAGCCGCCCGATACGATTTGTGGTGCCCTTCGCGCCCGGCGGCAATGCTGACACGATAGCGCGCACCGCCAGCCAGAAAGCGGCCGAGGCTCTGGGCCAGCAAGTGGTGATCGACAATCGCTCCGGCGCCAACGGCAACATCGGCATGGAAATCGTCGCGCGTGCCGCGTCCGACGGCTACACCATCGTGCTGGGCTATATTGCCAATGTCGCGATTGCGCCGAGTCTGGTGGCCAGGATGCCGTACGATCCGGTGAAGGATTTCACGCCGGTGACGCTGCTGGCCACCGCACCGAATATCATTGTCGTGCATCCTTCGGTGCAGGCGCGCGGGATGAAAGAACTGGTCGCGCTGTCCAAGGCCAAACCGAAATCGATCAATTTTTCGTCAGCGGGCGTGGCGAGTGTCGGGCATCTGACGGGCGAGCTGTTCAACACCGCGCTCGGCGCCGATCTTCAGCACGTGCCGTACAAGGGCAGTGCACAAGGGGTCATCGATCTTTTGGCCGGGCAAATTCAGATGCTGATCGGCGGCATGTCTTCGGTCATGCCGCATATCAAGGCGCAGCGCTTGCGCGCGGTGGCCGTCACCAGCGCGCAACGCTCGCCCGCCGCACCCGATGTGCCCACCGTGGCTGAATCGCTGATGCCGGTCTTTGAGGCGACGGCGTGGTATGGCGTGCTGGCGCCCGCTGGCGCGTCGCCTGCCATCGTTTCGCGGCTGCAGGGCGAATTCGCCCGGGCGCTGGCCGTGCCGGAGGTGAAACAGCGTCTGGACAATCTGGGCTATGTCATTGTCGCCAATACCCCCGGCGAATTCGCTGCGTACATTAAAACCGAAATCACCAAGTGGGCCAAGGTGGTCAAGGCGTCTGGTGCGAAGGCGGAGTAGCAACCCAATCCCATTCCAATGCAAGAGCAGCCATCATGAGCGAAGCGTCCCGCGCACACTTGTTCGAATACTTTCCTGGCAACTTCGTGTGGTCGCAATCGATCAACGCGATGATCGACATGGCCAACTGGGGCGCGGCGTCGATGGGGGAGATCGACCAGGTCGGCAAGCGCCTCAAAAACAGGCAAGGCGACAACGAAGCGTGGTTCATCGAATGGCAGACGATGGCCGAAGACCAGGAGCGCAAGGCTGAAGCCGCAGCAGCAGCAGGCCATCAACTGACGGCGGGCACTTATTTTCTGCACGCGGCCACCTACCATCTTTATGCCGAGCGCTTTATTCCGCCCAGCGAACGCAAGTTCGACAGCTATCGCAAGTGCATGCACTGCTTCGAGGAAGGCTACACGCGGCGCTATCCCAACGTGGAGCGCGTCGAAGTGCCATACGAAAATGGGCAAAGCCTGCCGGCGCTCTTCATGCGCGCGCCCGGCGCGGGGCCCAAGCCGACGGTTGTGTGCTTCGACGGCCTCGATCTTTGCAAGGAAATGAGTATTTTGTTCATTGGCGTTGAACTCGCTTACCGCGGTTATCACACGCTCGCCATCGACGGCCCAGGGCAGGGCGAGGCGCTGAGGCTGCGCAATATCCCCAGCCGCTACGATTACGAAGTGCCGGGTGCGGCGGCGTTTGACTACGTCGCAGGCCGCGCGGATGTGGTCAAAAACCGCATTGGCGTGATGTCGTTCAGCCTCGGCGGCTACTACACACCCCGCATGGCCGCTTTTGAAAAGCGCTACGCCGCAGCGGTCGCGTGGGGCGCGCACTACGATTACCATGCCGTGTGGGTCAAGCGCCGCGCGCACATGGAAGCCGGCGGCAAAAATGCCTCGTCGGCGATGTTTCAGTTGCCGTGGGTGCTCGGCGTGCCGGACATGGATGCCGCGATGGTCAAGGTGAAAGATTTCACCCTCGAAGGTGTGGCCGACAAAATCGAATGCCCGATTTTGATCGTGCACGGCGAACACGACACCATCGTGCCGGTCGAAATCGCCCATCAACTCGACAAGGCGATCACGCGTTCACGCAACAAAACCTTCAAGGTGTTTACCATTGCCGATGGCGGGTCGGAGCATTGTCATGGAGACAATCGGATTGTGGGATCGAATTATGTGGCGGATTGGGTGGCGGATAATTTGTAGGCCGAGAGCGTTACCTTGAAGGTTATTGGTACAACGCATTGTTTGGCATTCGTATACGCTTTATTGGTCACTGCGTTGATTGGGTTACTGATAAAGGTAGTTCCATTCCAAATAAAATTGGAGGAATGGGGCGTGTTGATACCTATCGTGCCTTTTTTAATTTTTTTGTGGCTTGCCTACGCTATCGCGAAGAATGTTGAACGAATGAATTCAGACATATAGCAAGTAGGGCGCAATCTTATTGCGCTGAATCTGTAGCTGGGTACGCTACTAAATTTAGCTTCAACACCAAGTTCGCTGGGCTACCCCCGGTTCGTCGGCCCTTCGGGCTCCCCTGTGCGGCTCGCCACGCCGGGCGGCTGCGGAACTCGCCCTCGCATACCCCCGCGAGGACTCAGACAGTCCTCGCCGACTGCCCCCGGCGCGGCTGCGCTGCTCGGCGGCTCTCAGTGCGATTGCACAGCGAAAAATTATCTAGAAAAATATCAATTAAAACAGATGGTAATTAGGGCGAAACGTAACTAAAGTAGATTTTAAGAAAGAGCTTGAATACGTTGTCGTTGCGGTGATTGTAACGGTATTCGATTTCCTTTAAATACATCGGGAAATAATTCTTCGACACGCCGCGATAGTTGTAAAGAATGTGCTTGGCGTAGCTCCAGAAGCCCTCGATGCCGTTGATGTGATTTCTGGTTTTTTTGTCAACAAACTGCTTGCTGTGATTGACCACATGATGCTTGCCATAGCGGCGCA
>SYEN01000047.1 GCA_005800795.1 Burkholderiales bacterium
ATGTTTCTGGCCAGTCTGGCGACTGAAACCAAACGCATCAAACTCGGCACCGGCACCATCAACGTCCCCTGCATGCATCCTGCGGCCATTGCCGCGCAAGTGGCGATGCTCGATAACATGCTGGAAGGCCGCTGTATTATGGGGATCAGCCCCGGCGGTTTGATTTCGGATGCGGAGGTATTCGGCAACCTGAATAACGACCGCAACGCCATGTTTGTCGAGGGCATTAACATGGTGCTGAAAATCTGGGAATCCGAGCCGCCCTACAATTTGCAGGGCAAGTTCTGGAATGTCACCACCGGCAAAACCATGATCCCCGAAATCGGTCAGGGCTATATTCTCAAGCCGTTTCAGAAGCCGCACCCGCTGATTGTCGGCACTGTGGTGGCACCTTTTTCCAAAGGCGTGACCGCAATGGCGGAGCGTGGCTGGCAACCCATTTCCGCCAATTTTTTGATGCCGGAATGGGTGAAGACGCACTGGCCCAATTACGTGGAAGGCAAGAAGAACATCGGTCAGATCGCCAACACCGCCGACTGGCGTGTGGCGAAGAGCATTTTTGTAGCCGATGATGAACAAACAGCCCGGCGATACGGCAAGACCGCTGAAGGGCCCTATCACTTTTACTTCCAGCAACTGATCCGCAAGCTGGTGGGCTTTGCCGGACGGGGTAATTTGTTCAAGGTCGATCAAAGCATGCCCGATGCGGCGATTACCCCTGATTACGTTGCTGATCAATTGGTCATTGCCGGCACCGTCAACAGCGTCGTCGATCAGATTCTTGCCTTCCGCGAAAAAGTCGGCGACTTTGGCACGCTGATTTACGCCTGCCACGACTGGATCGACCCCGCGCTGGGCAAGCGCTCCATGCAACTGATGGCGGAACAAGTGATGCCGCGTGTGAATGCGGCGTTGGGAAAATAAGGGAAAAAGATGTTTAACGTCGCTTTGGCAGGCTTGGGCTGGTGGGGCAAGATCATGGTACCCCAGATTAAAAAGAGCAATAAAATCAATGTGTTAAAGGTTGTCGAACCAAACGCCGCCAGCATGCCGGGCATCGCCGACTATGCACGTACGCACGGCGTCGAACTCGTCACTGATTTGCAAGCCGCTCTGCGCGATCCGGCGATTCAGGGCGTGGTGCTGTGCACGCCGCACACGCTGCACACAGAACAAATTATCGCCGTTGCGAACGCGGGCAAACACGTGTTTTGCGAAAAGCCGCTGTCGATGAATCGCGCCGATGTGCTGCGCGCGGTGGAAGCAGTGAATCGCAACAAGGTCGCGCTGGCAGTCGGCCATGAACGGCGCTTCGAGCCACCCGTTATCGAAGCCATGCGCATGATCCACGCTGGAGAAATCGGCACACCATTGCAAATCGAGGCTAATTTCAGTCAGGACAAGTTTCTCTCTCTCACTGCCGACAACTGGCGTTTGTCCACCAAGGAAGCACCCGCCGGCCCGATGACTGCCACCGGCATTCACTTGCTGGATTTATCCGTCGGCGTGTTTGGCGAAGCGTCGCAGGTGTTCGCCAGCGTCAAACAACTGGATAGCCAACTCGTCAATGGCGACACGCTCGCCATCATGCTGACCTTCAAGAAAGGCGGCCATGCGCTGATCAGCGCCGTGCTCGCAACACCCTTCGATGGACGCTTTGCGGTGTACGGCAGCAAGGGCTGGGTGGAAGTGCGCGACAAAACGCACCCGGAAGCGCCCGAAGGCTGGGTGCTCACCAAAGTTGTGCGCGGTCAGCCGCGTACCGTGCAGGAGTACGCGCCGGCGCCCAACGTGCTGGCCAATCTCGAGGCCTTTGCCGACGCCGCCGAAGGTCGCGCGCCCTACCCCGTGCCGCAATCGCAAATGATCGCCAACATTTCCGTGCTGGAAGCTGCAATCAAATCCACGCAGACCGGAAAAATCGTCGACGTAGAGTCGTAGGCCATCTGCAACACGCGCTGCGCGCGGCGTGATAGACGAGCGTTCCGGCAGTTTATAATACGGGCTGTACATTTCACTTGCGGCGACTGGCCGCGTTTTGATATTCGCAGGAGTTCCCATGAAGCTGTGCCGCTACGGAAAAGAAGGTCACGAGAAACCGGGCATCGTTGATGCCCAGGGTAAATTGCATGATCTGTCGAAGGTGACGGGTGCGCTCGACGCAGAGGCGCTGTCGCCGCGCAATCTGGCTCGCATCGCCAAGATCAAACCGGAAACGCTGCCGGTGGTCACCGGCAATCCGCGTTATGGCGTGCCGTTCACCGGCATCTCCAAATACGTGGCCATTGGGCTGAACTATTCCGATCACGCGGCCGAAGCCGGCATGGCGGTGCCCACCGAACCCATTATTTTCATGAAGGCCACCACCAGCATTTGCGGCCCGAACGACGATACGGTGATGCCGCGCAATTGCACCAAACTCGATTGGGAGTGCGAACTCGCCATTGTGATCGGTACCAAGGCACAATATGTGTCCGAAGAAGATTCGCTGAATTACGTCGCTGGTTACTG
>SYEN01000499.1 GCA_005800795.1 Burkholderiales bacterium
GCGATGACCCCGAAGCGGTATGTTTTGTGACGGAACTCGCGCTTGATTACCGCATGAAATTCCACAAGGATGCGGTGATTGACCTTATTTGCTATCGCCGCCTCGGCCACAACGAGCAGGACGAGCCGATGGTGACGCAGCCGCTGATGTACAAGCGCATTCACGGTCATCCGACCCAACGCAAGGTTTATGCGGATCGCCTGGTGAAAGAGGGCGTGATCGCCGAGACCGACGCTGAGGCGCTGGTCAAGACCAGCCGCGACGCGCTGGATCGCGGATATCACACCAATCAAACCATCCTGTCCAACTTCAAGCCCCCTTACGAGATCGATTGGGCGCCGTACAAAGGCGTGAAGTGGAACGAGCAGGACGATACGCGTTTGCCCATGGATACGCTGCAAATGCTGGCGCGCAAGCTTTCCACTGTGCCGTCGAACTTCCAGTTGCATCCGCGCGTGGACAAAATCATGCAGGACCGGCGGCTGATGGCCGAGGGCAAATTGCCGCTGGACTGGGGCATGGCGGAATCGCTGGCTTATGCGACGCTGCTCAACGAAGGTTATACCATTCGTCTCTCCGGGCAGGACGCCGGGCGCGGCACGTTCTTCCATCGTCACGCTGTGCTGCACGACCAAAACCGGGAGCGCTGGGATCAAGGCATACATATTCCACTGCAACACCTGAGCCCCAAGCAGGGCGATTTTCTCGTGATCGATTCGGTGCTGTCGGAGGAAGCGGTGATGGGATTTGAATACGGCTACGCCACCTCGGCACCGAATGATCTGGTGATCTGGGAAGCGCAGTACGGCGATTTCGCCAATGGCGCACAAGTCGTGATCGATCAGTTTATCGCGTCGGGGGAGGTCAAATGGGGCCGTTTCTGCGGGCTGACGCTGATGCTGCCTCATGGCTACGAAGGCGCAGGACCGGAGCACTCGTCCGCGCGTATAGAGCGCTTTTTGCAATTGTGCGCGGATTACAACATGCAGATTTGTGTGCCTGCCACGCCAGTGCAGATGTTCTACCTGCTTCGGCGGCAGATGATCCGCCCGTACCGCAGGCCGCTGGTCATTTTCTCACCGAAGAGCCTGTTGCGGCACAAGGAATCGGTGTCGCCGCTGGAGGAGTTTGCCACCGACAAATTCCGTGCGGTCAACGAGGATTGGGAAGAAACGGATATCCAGCCGGACAAAGTCGAGCGTGTCATTGTTTGCAGCGGCAAAGTGTTCTACGACATCCGCGCAGAACGCCGCGCGCGTGGCGTTAAGAACCTGCCGATTGTGCGCATTGCGCAGCTTTATCCCTTCGCGCATGAAGAATTCCGTGCACTCATCGTTAAATACAAGAATGCGGCGGAAATCGTCTGGTGTCAGGAAGAACCGCGCAATCAGGGCGCGTGGCGGCATATTCAGCACTATCTGATACGCAACCTTCTACCGCATCAGAAACTCTTCTATTCAGGACGCGAGTCATCGGCATCTCCGGCGGCGGGTTACAAGTCACTGCACGACAAGCAGCAAAAGGAGCTCATCAATCAGGCGCTGACGATGTCTGGCGGCAGTCAACCGCTCAGCGTCACGCAACAGCCACGGCCACTGTCGGCCGGGGAAGAAAATTAACAATAAAAATAAATAGTTACAAACTATTAAGAGAGCACCATGATAGTCGAAGTGAAAGTCCCGCAGTTGTCGGAATCGGTGGCCGAAGCCACGCTGGTGAGCTGGCACAAGAAGGCCGGCGAGTTGGTCAAGGCCGATGAAAACCTGGTGGATATCGAGACCGACAAGGTTGTGCTCGAAACGCCAGCACCCGCCAGCGGAGTGCTGGTGAAGATCGTCAGGGGTGATGGCAGTTCAGTGAAGAGCAAGGAAATCATCGCGCAAATAGACACAGAAGCCACTGCCACGGCGAGCGCCGCACCCGCCGCAGAGGCCCCAGCGGCACCCGCAGCATCGGCTGCCCCGAAGGTGCCGGCCGCAGCCGCACCCACGATGCCCGCAGCGCAAAAGCTTGCGGCAGAAAACAAAGTTGATACCGCAACTATTAGCGGCAGTGGCCGTGGCGGGCGTGTGACCAAGGGTGATGTGATGGAAGCGATGAAACCTGCGCCCGCACCCAAGGCGGCGGCTCCCCGCGTGGCAGCCCCCAGCGTCGATCTGGGTGCGCTGGGCGACCGTCCCGAGCAGCGCGTGCCGATGTCTCGTCTGCGCGCGCGCGTGGCCGAGCGGCTGGTGCAATCGCAATCCACGGCGGCGATCCTCACCACATTCAACGAAGTCAACATGCAGCCGGTTATGGATCTGCGCAAACGCTATCAGGATCGTTTCGAGAAGGAGCACGGTGTAAAACTCGGATTCATGTCGTTCTTCGTCAAGGCGGCAGTATATGCATTGAAAAAATATCCGGTGGTGAATGCCTCGGTGGATGGCAACGACATCATTTATCACGGCTATTACGACATCGGCGTCGCCGTCGGCAGCCCACGCGGGCTGGTGGTGCCGATCATACGCAACGCGGATCAACTCACGCTGGCAGCCATCGAGAAAACCATTGCCGATTACGGCAGGCGCGCGCAGGACGGCAAGCTCACCATCGAAGAACTCACCGGTGGCACGTTTTCGATTTCCAACGGTGGCGTGTTCGGTTCGATGCTGTCAACACCCATTATCAATCCACCGCAAAGCGCCATTTTGGGCGTGCACGCCACCAAAGA
>SYEN01000500.1 GCA_005800795.1 Burkholderiales bacterium
AACCCATGAGATCACGCCCAGCCAGCACGGCGGGGATTGCCTGTGTCTGGATCGGGGTGGCTTCGGTGTAGCCCTGATCCGCCACTGCGCGCTGCAGTTCGGGGATCAGATTGAGCGTGGCAAAAGACATCAGGACATCAGGTAGCCATCAGAACGATGGTAAGACCGGCGCGTGCGTGACGCGCGGAAGACAGTGTATGGGTGGTGCATTGAATTCACAGCTATACAGTATAGCGTAATGGCGCCGAACCCGCCATCGCAAGGACGAGGTGTTTCAATGTAGTCCAAATCTGGTAGATTTCAGGCCATCAAAGATCGTCTGATGTTCTTGTTTAAACCGGTAAACTGAGACATGAATTCGATTTTCATTGAGCACCTGACGCGCAGCAGCGCGCTGCCGCTGGTGCTTACGCTGGACACCCACGGCGTGCCACACCGCTGGATTACCTGGCAGCACGCGTGCTTTTACTATGCGAAGGATCAGGTGGCGTGGACGCTCGGCGAGCACGCCTTCACCGTTTATGGCGGGCGCAACCGGATGACTGGCGAGCGCTCCGAGATTTCCGCCAGCAGCATCATCGCCGTCAAAGGCAAGGCGATGGCGATGAAATCGTTCAATCAGGTGCCGCCGCTGAACAACCGCGAACTGTTTCACCGCGACCGGCAGATTTGCGCCTACTGCGCGGACGTCTTCCCCGGTGCGAAGCTCACGCGGGATCATATCAAGCCGTTTTCAAGGGGTGGGCTCGACTCCTGGATGAATGTGGTCACCGCCTGCCGTGCCTGCAACGAACGCAAGAGTGATCGTACACCCGAAGGTGCGGGCATGGAGCTGGTGTACTTGCCCTACGTGCCGAATCGCGCCGAGTATTTAATACTCACCAACCGCCGCATCCTTGCAGATCAGATGGAGTTTCTGGCGCAGCACGTGCCGGCGCAGAGCCGGTTGCATCAGAAAAGTATTTGACACGCCGGCACGGTACGTCTGCCAATACAGAGCCGGCTGCTCAGACTGTTTTTGACCGGGCTCGAAGCGCGTTCAACGCAATGGAATGCCCTCGCCCGCAAGCGGGCGAGGGCATTTTCGGTGTACTCGGGGTAACTTGACGCTTGAATATTGCCGTTTGTCTGGCGTGCTTAAATTTTTTGGAAGTTGATGACTTTTACCAGCTCCGCGGTCTCTTTGGATTCCGCTTTAATCAGCGCCATTACGTCTTCGGGTTTGTTGCCAACGACAGACAGCCCCTCGCCCTGAATTTTTTGTTTGACATCGGGTGCATTAAGCGCTTTGACCAGTTCGGCGTTCAACCGGTTAATAATCGGGCGTGGCGTGGCGACGGGCGCCAGAATGCTGTGCCAGGTGAGGTACTTGAAGTTGGGCAGCCCTGACTCGTGAACGGTGGGCAGGTCGGGTAGGGCGATGTTGCGTTCGAGCGAGGTGACCCCCAGCGCGCGCAGCTTGCCGGATTTTACATGCGGTATCGCCACCAGCGGATTCATCATGAACATTTGTACGTGGCCGCCTATCAGCTCGATCACTGCCTGCCCCGTGCCCTTGTAGGCTATGGGCGTCATGTTGATATTTGCCGACTTGGTGAAGTTGGCGATGCCCAGCACGTTACCCGTGCCGGTGGTGGCGTAATTGAGTTTGCCTGGCTGTGCCTTGGCGAGCGCAATGAATTCTGACACCGACTTGGCGGCCACTGAGGGATGCACCACCATCACGTTGCCGCCGCTGGTCAGCTGCGTGATCGGCATATAGTCGCGCTCTGGGTCGTACGGCAGTTTCTTGTAGACATGCTGATTGATGGTCAGCCCGCTGTTGGCTGCGAGCATTATGGTGTACCCATCGGGCGGCGCCTTGGCCCCGATTTCAAAGCCTACAATGCCGCCTGCGCTGCCGCGATTGTCGACCACGAATTGCTGTCCGAACGCTTCACCGAGTTTGGCCGCCATCATGCGCGACAGAATGTCGCTGGGGCCACCCGCGACAAACGGCGCGACAAAGCGCACCGGACGGCTGGGATAGGTGTCGGGCTTTTGTGCGTATGCGGCGCTCGCAAAGCAAACCATCAGAGACGCTGCTGCAATATGTGCTGCGTGGTGCATGTCTTCCTCCTTCGTTTTATGAGTCTTGAGTGTGGACACAGGCCGGTATCAGGCGTCGCAGGTCTGTGGCTTGCCGCTCACTGCACGTTCGATTGCGGAGCAATTAAAAAGTTCGTTGCTAAAACGCCTTTGCCGGGAGGCATTCTGCCACCAGCGGAGTACTTCGGCCAGCGCGAATGCAGATCCTTGTAAGCAGTTGATTTAAAAGACATTTTAATCGCCTATCCGTAGAGGGCAATCTCGCCGTTCCAGCATAGGCAGGACGCCGGGGATAAATCCACCGCGGTGAACAGTGGATACGCGTCGAAGAACAGGCCAGATTCCAGCTTGCGCCGGAATATCAGAGTGGTTACTGTGACGCGCAAGAAACGGATGCGTCACAATTTTCATTGCTAATACGGAGACACGCATGAGCGGATGTGTAGGTTTGGTGGGCATGGGGTTAATGGGGCAGGCGTTTTCGCACAACCTGCTGCAGGCCGGCTTCAAGGTGCAGGGCTACGACGTCGATGAAAAGCGCATGCGCGAGTTGCACGAGCGCGGCGGCACGCCGGTGGAAAGCCCTGCGGCGGCGGCACGAGGCGCACGCTGGATCATCACGTCGCTGCCCAACAGCGACATCGTGCGCGAAGTGGCGTTGGGTGCCAACGGCATTGCCGAAGGCGCGGCCAACGGATTGGTTTTCGCCGACGCTTCCACGTCTCGCCCCGAAGATTCGCAAAAGCTCGGCGCGGAACTGGCCGAGCGCGGTATCCGTTTTCTCGATGCAGCTGTCAGCGGCACCAGCGCCATGGCGCAGCGCAAGGATTTGATTGTGGTTGCCGGGGGTAATGCAGAAGACTTCAAGGCGGCCGAGCCGATGTTCGCCGGTTTCAGCCGCGCGGCGTATCACATGGGCCCGCTGGGTTCCGGTGCGATGGCGAAGCTGGTGATCAATCTGGTGCTGTTCGGCAATCGTCTGGCGCTCGCTGAAGGGCTGGTGTTGGGCACGAAAGCCGGCATGCAGACTGACAATCTGCTCAAGGTGCTGCAGGACGGCGCATGCAGTTCCAAAACCATGATCGACAAAGGCCCGAAAATGCTGAAAGGCGATTTCACGCCGGAGGGCCATGTCAAAACGTCGCTGAAGGACGGCCGGCTCGCGCTGGAACAGGGAGCGCGTCTCGGTGCCCCCATGCTGGTTGCGAGCCTGTGGACGCAGCTGCAGCAAGCCGCTTACAACCAGGGACTGGCTGATGTGGATAGCTCGGCGTTCATAGAGGTGTTAAGGGGAATGGCGGGATTGCCGAAGCGAGACTGACATCGCGAGTCTGCAAGCACCAAGAGTAAAGTGCCAATGATTCCTGCCATTACGTGCTTGTTGCTCTACGTGAATGCACTACCTCACGCTCGTTGAGGCAAACGCGAGGCCGGTTTGCTGCAACAGGGGGTGGTTAACGCGCCCGGTTCCCTGGCGCGCAGGCGGTTTTGGTGGCGAGTTGGAAATTGCCGCCGGTGGGGAACGATGCTACACTTTCCTCGTGGAATATATGCTTCGTGTCAACACATTTGTCCCTTTTAGTACGTTGGCTGTAAGTGGGTTGTCAAATGGCGTTCCTCGCTGCTGCGAACGCGACATTTCCTTCAAAGATTAATGGTCCAGGCATGACGACTCTACGACAATCGGTGCAAGCGCAACGGCGTGCCGACCGGCTTGATCTGGTCGCCGACGTGCTGATCATCGGCGGCGGCCCCGCCGCAACGTGGGCTGCGCTTGCCGCAACGGGGGCGGGCGCCCGAGTTGTTGTTGTCGACAAGGGTTATCTTGGTACGAGCGGCGCGACCGCACCGTCGAATACGGGAACCTGGTTTGCGCCGCCCGGGGCCGAGCGTGAGGCAACGATAGAGCGCCGGCAGAAATTAAACGGCGGCTTGGCCATCCCACGCTGTGTGGATCGCATGCTTCATGGCGCGTGGCAGGGCCTGCATGCGCTCGCCGATTGGGGGTACAAGTTTCCCATCACAGACTCGGGCAAACCGTATCTGACCAATTTGCGCGGCCCGGACTATATGGCTTTTATGCGGCGGCGCGTGTTGCGTGCGGGGGTTGCAGTACTTGATCACCATCCGGCGCTTGAACTGCTGAGCGAGTCCGGAGTGATCGCCGGCGCGGCTGGTGTAGACCGTCAGCGTAACCGGCCTTGGTGTATCCGCGCCGGCGCGGTGGTATTGGCCAGCGGGGGATGCGCTTTCGGTGAGCGCAT
>SYEN01000501.1 GCA_005800795.1 Burkholderiales bacterium
CCGGGTGATAGCCGGTAAAGCCCTGGGCGCGCACGTAGTCAACAAGTTGCGTATCGCTTACGCAATCGGCGCCGGGGTCGCGTTCTGTGGCAACCCACTTGGACAACGCCGGTGTCTGGCCGAGCTTACGGATGAGGTTCAGGCCATCGAGCATGGTGGCGACATCAGCTTCGCGTTCCAGCAGATTGGGACGGATCGAGGGCGCAGCAGATGGATCGTTCGAGCGTATCTCCAGCGCGCCGCGCGATTCAGGCCGCAGTTTGCACACCGACATCGAGAAACCTGAAAATGGATGCAAGCTGGGGTCGGTGCGATCAGCGCTGTACGGGAAAAAGTGAAACTGGACATCGGGCCGATCGAGCTCAGGCCGCGTGCGGGCAAAGCCGCCTGCCAACCCAGCGTACCAGCTCAGCGGCCCCTTGCGGGTCAACGCGAATTTTGCGCCCATCATCAGCTTGCGCCACGGGCTCATCATGATGTCGTTCACGGTAACCGGCTCGGTGCAAGTCCACACCACGCGCGATTGCAGATGGTCATGCAAATTGCGGCCAACGCCGGGCGCGTCCTTCACAACCGCGATGCCGTGACGTTGCAACAAAGCACCCGGCCCGATGCCCGACAGCTGCAGCAACTGCGGCGACTGGATCGCGCCGGCACATACCAATACTTCGCGGTTGGCCAATGCTTGCCGCTCCTCGCCATTTACTCGATACACCACGCCAGTCGCACGCTTACCCTCGGTCAGCACACGTGAAGCGAGCGCGTTCGTCTCTACCGTCAGATTGGACCGCTTCATCGTCGGGCGCAGATAGGCCACCGCTGCGCTACAGCGCAAACCGTTGCGTGCGGTGCCTTGAAAGTAGCCCACGCCCTCCTGCGTGGCGCCATTGAAATCGTTATTACGCGGAATGCCCGCATCGACACCCGCCGCAATGAAGGCTTCCGCCAACGGGTGCGTGTCCTTGACATCCGACACCGCCAGCGGCCCGCCGCTGCCGTGCCATTCATCCGCGCCGCGCTCCTGATCCTCGGATTTTTTGAAATACGGCAGCACATCGTCGTAGCCCCAGCCAGAATTGCCGAGCTTTTTCCAGTCGTCGAAATCCTCACGTTGACCGCGGATGTAAATCAGGCCATTGATCGAGCTTGACCCGCCAAGTACCCGCCCGCGCGGCACCTTGATCTTGCGCCCCTGCATGGCGGGCTCCGGGTCGGTCTCAAACATCCAGTTCACCTCGGGGTTGAACATGGTTCTGCCGAAGCCCAAGGGAATATGTATCCACGGATTGGTGTCACGCCCGCCGGCTTCCAGCAACAGTACACGATGCAGACCTGATGCAGTCAGGCGATTCGCCAGTACGCAGCCTGCAGAACCGGCGCCAACAATGATGTAATCGTATTCGGAGGATGTCATCGGGCGGCTCACGGGCTGTGGAGGATTGGGAAGGATACCAGCAGCCACTAAAGTGCGGGACTCGCAAGGGCAACAACGGACGCTATAATGCTTGTTACCGAAGTTTTTCGCTTCTCAGTTTTGCCGCTTTGACACGTCCAGTCGTTCTACCCACGAGAATCCCCCGGAGATCCCATGACCGAGACCCGCCAGCGCACCGGCGCGCAACTGCTTGTCGATTCACTGATTTTGCACGGCGCCGAAATCGGTTTCGGCGTGCCAGGCGAATCGTATCTTTCGGTGCTCGACGCCTTGCATGATGTCGATGATCAATTCAAGTTTGTCATCAGCCGGCAGGAAGGTGGCGCCGCCAATATGGCCGATGCCTACGGCAAGTTGACCGGCAAGCCGGGCATTTGTTTTGTCACCCGCGGACCCGGCGCCGCCAACGCCGCCGTGGGCTTGCACACCGCGCACCAGGATTCGACGCCGATGATTCTCTTTATCGGGCAAATCAACAATCAATACGCCGAACGCGAATCGTTTCAGGAAGTCGATTACCGCCGCATGTTTGGCCAAATGGCGAAATGGGTCGCCAGCATCGACCGCGCCGACCGCGTGCAGGAAATGATAAGCCACGCCTTTCACATAGCGACCTCCGGCCGGCCTGGCCCGGTAGTGTTGGCGCTGCCGGAGGACATGCAGGATGAACTCACCGACGTGAAAGAAGTCCGGCCCTATCAACGCGTTGCGGCCCACCCAGGCGAAGCCGACATGCACTCTTTGCGCGAGGGGCTCGCCAAGGCGAAAAAGCCGCTAGTGATACTGGGCGGCGCTGGCTGGAGCAAGAAAGGCTGTGACGATTTTCTGGCATTCGCCACGGCGTTTGATCTGCCGGTGGCCTGTTCATTTCGCGCACAGGACATGATCGACAACCGCGATCCCCACTATGTCGGCGACGTGGCGGTGGGGCTGAATCCGGCTCTCGCCAAGCGCATCGCTGAGAGCGACCTGCTGATGGCCATCGGCTCGCGGCTGGGCGAGTGGTCGACGGTGAATTACACACTGGTCGACATTCCCCGGCCCAGACAACCGTTCGTTCATATCTACCCGGGCGCAGAAGAGTTGGGGCGCGTGTATCAGGGCGACCTGCTGATCAACGCCGGTATGCCGGAATTCGCCGCCGCTGCACGCAAGCTGCCGCCGCTGAAACCGGCGTGGAGCGAATGGACCAAAAGTGCGCGCGCTGACCTTGAAGCGTGGCAAAAACCGGTGAAAGTGCCGGGCAATGTCAACATGAGCGAAATCGTCAACTGGCTCGGCAAGCGCCTGCCCGCAGACGCCATTCTCACCAACGGCGCGGGAAATTTTGCGCTATGGGTGCATCGCTTTTACCGCTACGGCGGCTTTCGCACGCAATTGGCGCCCACCAGCGGCGCGATGGGTTACGGCGTGCCGTCGGGCGTGGGTGCTGCCATCATTTACCCCAAACGCACGGTGGTTTCGTTTGCGGGTGACGGTGATTTCCTGATGACTGGGCAGGAACTTGCCACTGCCGCACAGTACAATGCCAAGCTCATTTTCATCGTGGTCAACAATGGCATGTTCGGCACCATTCGCATGCATCAGGAACGCTATTTCCCCACGCGCGTATCGGGCACCATGCTGAAAAACCCCGATTTCGCCGCACTGGCACGCGCCTATGGCCTGCACGGCGAGATCGTCGAAGCGACCAAAGATTTCGAGGCCGCGTTCGAGCGCGCGTGGAGCGCCAGGACTGCCGCGCTGATTGAAGTGCGCGTTGATCCAGATGCCATTTCGCCTCGTGCATCGTTATCGTCGATCACCGCAGACGCCCTGAAAGCACAGCGGCAATGATCCACTACCTCGCGGAAAAGGATGTTCAGCACCTGCTGAACATGGATATTCTGCTGGAAACGACGGAACGATCCCTCAAAGACCGTGCACTACTCAACGCCATCGATATCCCTCGCCAGCGCATCTACACACCCGAAGGCACGCAGCATGTGTTGCAGGCTTCATCGAAGGCCATCGGTTATACCGGGTTCAAGTATTACTACACGCGCCCCAAAGGAAAAAGCTTTTATGTAAACCTGATCAGCATTGAAACCGGCAAGCTGGTGGCGATGGTGGAGGCGATCTGGATGAGTATGGTACGTACAGGTGCGGCCAGCGGTGCGGCCACAAAATATCTCGCCAATGAAGACGCCACCATCCTCGGCCAGATCGGCAGCGGCTACCAATCCATCGGCCAGCTTGAAGCCGTGTGTGCGGTGCGCAAGATCAAGGAGGCCCGCGTCTACTCACGCACGCGCGACAAGCTCGACGCCTATTGCAAGAATATGTCGGAAAAACTCGGCATAGCCGTTACGCCGGCTGCTTCGGCTGAAGCGGCCGTGCGTGGTGCGCACATCCTCAACGTGATCACGAAATCCGCCACACCCACGATCAAGGGCGAATGGCTGACGCCGGGCGTACACATCAACGCCGCCGGCTCGAATGCGCTGTCGCGCGCCGAGATCGACGACGCCACGGTCAAGCGCTGCGATTACATCACCGTGGATGCACGCGGTACCGCGCAAAAGGAATGCGGAGACCTGATTTCGTCGTTTGAAAAAGGCGTGATTCAATGGGATACGCTCACCGAAATCGGCGATGTGTATGCAGGCAAGGCGCCAAAACGCACCTCACCCACGCAAATCACGCTCTATGAGTCGCACGGCATGGGTGTACAGGATTTGTATGCCGCGGCCAAAGCTTTGGAACTCGCCAAGGTGCGCGGGTTGGGCGTTGAGTTGCCGGTTGGTTTGTGACAACTTCTTTTTCTCTTTTCTTATGGGTAAAGCATGACAACTAATCTCGGAAAAATCGGTTTCGCCGGCATCGGCGCCATGGGTTCGCCCATGTCCACCAATCTCATCAAGTCCGGCCACAAGCTGGTGCTGTTTGACATTGACCCCAAGAAGGCACAAGCCGTCGCCGCCACCAACGAATGCGAAGTCGCCACCAGCCTCGCCGACATGGCCAGCAAGAGCAACACGGTCATCACCATGCTGCCCGACGGCAAACTGGTACGCAAGGCACTCCTCGGTGACGGCGACAGTGGCAAAGGCTGCATTACCGAAACCTTGAAACCCGGCAGCCTGATCATCGACATGAGCTCATCGTCGCCCATGGGCACGCGTGAACTCGGCGCGATACTCGAAAAGAAAGGGTTTCAATTTATCGATGCACCGGTGTCCAATGGCGTAAAAGGCGCAGTCGCAGCGACGCTGTCGATCATGGTCGGCGGTGACAAGGCCATTTTCGAGCGCGTAAAGCCCATGCTCGAAAAAGTGGGCAATCAGATTTATTACGCCGGCCCGTTGGGCGCGGGACACGCGATCAAGGCCTTGAACAACTACGTTTCCGCCGCCGGGCTGATTGCGGCTTGCGAAGCCATGCATGCGAGCAAGGCCTTCGGTCTTGATCCGAACGTTGCCGTTGACATCATCAACACCTCCAGCGGCTACAACGGCACCACGCAGCGCAAGGTCAAACAATTCATGTTGTCGGGCGCGTACAACGCCGGATTTTCAACCGGCCTGATGGCCAAAGACGTGCGTACTGCGCTCGAAATCGCGCAGGCAATGGGCACGTCGACCATTCTCGCCAAGCCCACAGCCGATATCTGGGACGACATGGAAAAGCAAATGGGCTTCCTGGCCGACCACACCGAGATGCATAAATTTACCAATAAAATCAAATAGTTAAACAATCCCACCGGTTAATGCTCTCCATCCCCTGCAGGGGATGGGCCGGCATGAGGTGGGGTTGGCTCTTGAGCCCTCATGCAAGTCTGGCCATCCAAAGAATCTGACGTCGAACGTCAACAGGAAGCACTCGCGGCGGCTTATCGCAGTGATGGCCTGCCGCTGCTGCCGCCGACGATGGATCGTGTAGCAGGCATGCTCGCGGCTAACGGCTACGCCGCGGATGAAGCCATCTGCATGTTGCCGCCGGGTTTTGAAACGGCCACTGCGGGTGACGTCGCCATTTGCGCAGTGCTTGCCGGGTGCAAACCGGAATACCTGCCGGTGCTGATCGCAGCGGTCGATGCGCTGTCGGACATGAGCTTCAATCTGGTGGGTATCGGCACCACGACGGGTTCTGCTGCGCCGGTTTACATCATCAACGGCCCTATCGTTGATCGCATCGGCTTGAATGCGAAAAACAATGCACTCGGCGGCGGACATCGCGCGAATGCCACCATCGGCCGCGCGATGACTTTGATTTTGCAAAACATCGGCAATGCTATACCCGGCGAAACCGACATGGCGACACTGGGCCAGCCTGCAAAGTTCTCCTGCTGCTTTGCCGAAAATGTCGCCGAAAGCCCATGGGCGCCGCTGCATGTGGAGCGGGGCTTCGCGGCAGACGCTAGTGTGGTCACAGTCGTGGGCATTTCAGGCACCGGCGAGGTCAACGATTCCGACAGTCAGGAAGCCGCAGGCCTCGCGCAGACGTTTGCGCAATCCATGTTGATGGCGGGCATCGCCGGTGGCGCGGGGCTGCTTGGCGGCGGCGAGCCGCTGTGTGTGTTTCCACCGGAATGGGCGGCGATGTTCCACCGCGATGGATTCACCAAGCAACTGGCCAAACAGATGATCTGGGAACAAGCCGTGCTCCCCATCGACAAACTGCCGCCCGCGCTGCGCAAACATCGCATGACGGCAGCGTCCGATCCCTCCGCCAATCTTATACGCGTCGCCGAAAAAGCTGATGATCTGATGATCGTCGTCGCGGGTGGCGTCGGACGCAAGGCGGCATATCTGCCGACCTGGGGCGGCACCACCCAAGCGATCAGCCGCGAGATTAAATTCAGGAAATAGTCATAACCTGTCCAACCCCGTCATTCCGGCGAAACCCGGATTGTTGATGGTGGCTTGCCAGCACCCATTCAATCGATAGAGTCTTACCATGACACAACGTTCAGGCCCTCTCTCAGGCATCCGCGTCCTCGACATGAGCCGCATTCTCGCCGGCCCGTGGGTTGGCCAAATGCTGGCCGATCTTGGTGCCGAAGTCATCAAAATCGAACGTCCCGGCAAGGGCGACGACACGCGCGGCTGGGGGCCGCCGTTCGTGAAAGATCGCGACGGCAACGACACCAGCGACGCGGCGTATTTCATGTGCACGAACCGCGGCAAAAAATCGCTCACGCTTGATATCGCCAAGCCTGAGGGCCAGCAGATCATCCGTGAACTGGCGCAACAATCCGACATACTGCTGGAAAACTACAAGGTCGGCGAC
>SYEN01000502.1 GCA_005800795.1 Burkholderiales bacterium
TAGTGCGCGAGGCGCCCTTGCAGATGTTGTGTGATGACGTGAATGTCCTGAAAGTGGCGCTGGATCGGACTGCCTTCGAATATGGCATTGCCCCCGCTGGCCGTGTACAGGTCTTCCACCACGCGCACCGCAAGCCGGATCGCGTGCGTGGTTGCCAGGCGCAAAGACACGCGGCTTTCCATGCTGGCCGTGCTATTGTTTTTGGCGTCGTTCCAGATGTCCGTCACGGCTTCCATCAGAAACGCACGGCCGGAACGTATTCCCGCCTCAGCCTTGCCCGCGAGGAATTGACTCATGGCCTGATCACGCAGCAGGCCTTTCATATGGCGCGGCTCCTTGGAACCCGCCAGTTCAAAGAATGCCGTCAGGCAACTGCGCGCAACCGCCAGCGCCACAATACCATCGCCGGAGGCATAAACCAGTGTTTGCGGCATGCGATAGCGTGGCCCGTCGGTGATGATTTTGTCCTTGGCCGTCAACACGGTGTGGTCTTCGGGCACGAACACGTCGTTGACTTCAAAGTGATGCGTGCCCGTACCGCGCATGCCGCGCGTGTTCCACGTATCATGTATTTTAGCTTGCGCCTTGGGGATCAGGCAGTAGCGGATTTCCGGTTTGCCATTGCGCTGCCGTACTTCGCCGTTTTCAATCACCTGCGAGTGCGCCGCCACCCAGGATGCATGCATGCAGCCGGTGCTGAAGCCTTGATGTGCCGTCACTCGAAAACCACCCGGAACCACCACCGCTTTGGCCGTGGGTATCGGACTGTTTGACACCACCGCACGCGGCGTTTCTATCCAGATGTGGCGTGCGGCGGCCGGCTGCATGAAGGCCGCAAACATGCCGTACGTTGTGCCCTGATTCAGCGCCCACGCAGCGCTGGCATCGGCCTTGCCGATCTCTTCGATGACTTGAACCTGCGTGGGCAAATCAACTTCCAGCCCGCCCAGTGCGCGCGGTACCGACATCAAAAACAGCCCTGCGTCGGCCATGGCCTCGAATACCGGGCGCGGCAGTTCGCGATTTTTTTCGATGTCTTCGGCATTGGCGCGGACCAGGGGCGCGAGCTGACGTGCGGTGTCCAGCAGTCCGCCGGCATGGGATTGGGTTTGCAGGGGCGAGAGCGGAGCGTTCATGGTCAGGAGTTTTGCCAGTGGTTGGGTGGTTGAAGTGAGTTTCCCGAATCGGCCGGTAGAAGTCAATTCGACAGGCTACACATAAACCGCATTCTGGAATACGACCGCAGCCCGCCTGATAGTACTGCAGGTTAATGTTCCCACGTGAGCCCCGCGCCGGTGGTCATGTGGCTATGGCTGCCTAAATCGCCGTACCACCGGTTTCCAGCGTCGTAACTCGCTGGCGATGAATTGCGCGAAGGCCGAAGGCGTGGAACCGCATGGCGTGATGCCGGCAGCGTTGAGCGTGGCGGCGACGCTGCCCTCGCGCAGGGTGCTTGCCACGGCCCGCGCGATGTCATTAACGCGTGCGGCGGGCGTCCCGCGCGGAGCGACCAGTCCCAACCAGTTCGACATGTCACAGCCCGCGATGCCGTATTCGGCCATGGCCGGCACGTGGGGCGCGGCGCCTGCGCGTTGCGCGCTGGTAACCGCAAGCGCTCGCAGCCGGCCTTCGTTACAACGGGGCAGCATGGACATGATGTTGTTAAAACTCAGCGCGATGCGGCCGGCTTCGAGATCATCGTAGAGCTGTTGTGTTTCGTCATAGCGCGCATGGCGCAGGGTGACACCGGCGACCGATTGAAACAGTTCGGCAGCGAGATGCGGCGCGCCGCCGGTGGCGGAGGTGCCGTAGGCCAGTTCACCCGGATGCGCGTGCGCCTGTTCGATGAGCGATGGCACGTCGCGCGCCGGCAACGCCGGATGGCACGCCAGCAACATCGGTGATTGGGTGAGCAGTGACACTGGCGCAAAATCGCGCTGCGCGTCATAGGGCAAATCGTCACGCACGTGAGGGGCCAGCGCGTGCGTGCCCAGCGTGGCGACAAACAGCGTGTTGCCGTCCGCGGCGCTGCGCAGGGCGGCCGCCGCGCCTCGTGCGCCATTATCGCCTGCGATGCGTTCGATGATGACAGGCTGCCCGAGCAAGCGGGACAACGGCGCAGCGATCAGTTGTGCAATGTCATCCGACGCACTGCCGGGCGAAAAACCAACCACCAGACGCACAGCAGGAACGTCACTCATTGCGTGGTGATATTCGTGTCGCGCACGATTTTCGCCCACTTGGCGATTTCGCTCTTGATGTAGGCGGCGAACTGCTCCGGCGTGTTGGTTTGCGGCTCTGCGCCCTGGTTCATCAGCCGCTCGCGCATTTCGGCCGCACGCATGATCTCGCCGATGTCGCTATTCAGGCGTGTGACGATGGGGCGCGCGAGTCCGGCAGGCGCGGCTGCTCCGATCCACGTCGTTGCCTCAAAGCCGGGGAAACCGGATTCTGCAAGGGTGGGGGTTTCGGGCGTGGCCATGGAGCGCGCGAGGCTGGTGACCGCCAGTGCGCGCAGCCGCTTCGAGCGCACGTGCGGCATGGCGCCTGGCACGCTGCTGAAATACATCGACACATGCCCGGCGATCAAATCGATCAGCGCCTGCCCGCCGCCTTTGTACGGCACGTGCACCAGAACGAGTTTCGCCTGCGATTTGAAAAACTCCGCGGACAGGTGTGTGGTGCTGCCGGCACCCGACGAGGCATACGTCAACTGGCCGGGACGCGCGCGGGCAAATGTCACCAGGTCTTTCAGCGACGTGGCGGGCAGCGAGGGATGCACCGCCAGCACGTTGGGGAACGATGCCACCAGCGAAATCGGCGTGAAATCGGTCAGCGGGTTGTAGGGCATCTTTTTGTAAATGCTGACATTGATGGCAAAGGGTGACACATTGGCCATCACCAGCGTGTAGCCGTCGGCGGGTGCGCGTGCGACGATTTCGGTGCCGACATTGCCGCCTGCGCCGGAACGGTTATCGACCACCACGGCCTGGCCGAGGCGCTCGCTCAGACGCTGAGACAATGCCCGAATGATGATGTCGCCGCCGCCGCTGGCTGGAAACGGCACCACGAAGCGTATCGGGCGCACCGGGTACTCTTGTGCGTGGCAAAAACTTGTCGCCGCAGAGCCGCAAAAAAATATCAATAAAAACATGTACTTATGCATGATCTGATCAGTGGGTATGATACGCGACAGTTTTGCGAAAAATCGTTTATACCGCAAAATGCCGGTGCGATACTTTTCGTTCAATTAACCTTTCGCCCGCGCATTGGGCATCTCACACACGATCACACAGGAAAGTTGTCATGGAAAAATTATTCACGCTCGCCGAAAAAGCCGCCGCGTTGCTGAAGGCGCGCAAACAAACCATCGCCGTTGCGGAATCGTCCGCCGGCGGATTGATCAACGCGGCGCTGCTGGCGTTGCCCGGCGCGAGTGCCTATTGCAAGGGCGGCCTGGTGGCGTATACGCGCGACGCGATGTTGGCCTTGCGCGACGTTACGCCGGAGATGCTGGCGACGGTGCGTGGCGGTACCGAGGAAAACGCGTTGTTCCGCGCGCGCACGCTGCGAGGGCGATTTACCGCCGATTGGGGCTTGAGCGAAAGCGGCGCAGCCGGTCCCACCGGCAGCCGCTACGGTTACACGGCGGGCCACTGCGTGCTGGCGGTATCGGGTGCGGTCGAGAAATCGCTTACGCTGGAAACCGCCAGCCCGGACCGCATCGCAAATATGTACGCCTTCGGCGAAGCCGCGCTCAAACTGCTGATTGAATGTCTGGAAAAAGCACCACCGGTCAAGCCATAAGATCGGACAGGAGCGCCACACCGGTTTGTCATCCTGTGAATCGCTGTCAGGAGTCTTTCATGAAGTCATTGTGCTCAATAACTTTTGCAACGCGATGCGTGCTGCTCGCTGGCACGCTCGCCGTGGCAAGCCCTGCGGCCCACGCGCAACCGGCGCCATCAACCAAGCCCGCGCCGGGTAAGCCCGCCGCCACGGAGTACAAACCTGAAGTAGGCCAGGAAGGCAAGGACGTGGTGTGGGTACCGACCTCGCAGGCGCTGGTGAATAAAATGCTCGACATGGCGAAGTTGACCGCTGCGGATATTCACTATGACCTCGGTTCCGGGGACGGGCGCACGGTAATCACCGCCGCCAAACGCGGTGCACGCGCCTACGGCATTGAATACAACCCGGCGATGGTGGAACTCTCCATGCGCGCAGCGGCGAAAGAAGGCGTTGCCGAACGCGCCACCTTTGCCAAGGCTGATTTGTTCGAGACCGATCTGTCACGAGCCACCGTGGTCACGCTGTTCTTGTTACCGGATATCAATCTCAAGTTGCGGCCGAAAATTCTGGATTTGAAACCCGGTACGCGTATCGTATCCAACACCTTCACCATGGGTGAGTGGGAGGCGGATGAAACCGGCACGGCGTCGAGCGACGAAGGCTCAAGCTACTATCGCACCGCGCTACTGTGGATCGTGCCGGCAAAAGTGGATGGCGTGTGGAAATCCGCCCAAGGCGATATCACGTTCAAGCAGGAGTTCCAGAAATTCGGCGGGTCGATCAACGTGGGAGGCGCTTTAACGTGGATGACCGCCGGAAAATTGCGCGGCGATCGCATCACATTCAGCGCGGGCGGCACGCAATACAGCGGCACGGTGGCGGGCGACACCATCACGGGCACGGCGGTGTCGGGCGGCACGAGCCGCGAATGGCTTGCTACGCGCAGTAAGTAAGTATCTGTTTTTATTGATATTTTAAGATTATGCGCTGGTCGCCGCCGCTGACCTGCTGGTATTTGCTGTGTGCGGCGGGATTGGTGTGGGCGCAGCCTGCGGCGGAGTACAAGCCTGAACGGGGCCAGGAAGGCCGCGACGTGATGTGGGTGCCCACGCCCGACGCGTTGGCGCCGCGCATGCTGGATCTGGCGAAGGTGAGCGCAAAGGACACCGTGATCGATCTGGGTTCGGGCGACGGGCGGTTGGTGATCATGGCCGCTCAGCGCGGCGCCAAAGCGCTGGGCATCGAGTACGACAGCAAGCTGGTGGCCTATGCCAAGGCTGCCGCGGCCAAGGCCGGCGTGGCGGATCGCGCACAATTCATCAAGGCGGATTTGTTCGAGAGCGACTTGTCGGCAGCGACCGTGATCACGCTGTTTCTGGGAACGGACATCAACCGCAAGCTGATGCCCAGGCTGCTCGATCTCAAGCCTGGCACGCGAATTGTCTCCAACACCCATGCCGTGGGCGACTGGCCTCCCGATGGCACCGTCAGCTCGGCAGACGACGAAAAAACGCAGTACTACCGTACCGCGCTGTTGTGGATTGTGCCGGCAAAAGTCGCGGGCTCCTGGCGCCTTGCCGAGGGCAGTGCCAACTTCACGCAACGCTTTCAGAGGGTGAGCGGCTCCTTCACCGTGCGGGGAGAATTCGCGCCGCTTTCCCGAGTGACGCTGCGTGGCGATCAGTTGAGTTTTACCGCCGGTGGTACACACTACAGCGCCACGGTAACCGGCGATACGATGACCGGCGTCGCCAAATCGGGCGGGGCAAGCCGCGAGTGGCGTGCCACGCGCATCAAAACGATGTAATGTAAGTATATGTTTTATATGAATGTTTTTCTTGTCGCCCTGCTGCGCTCCGGTGCCGCTTTCGTGCTCAGCGCTGCGCTCTTTGGTGCGCACGCGCAATCGCCAGCGGACAACGCGCCACGCTGGCAACGTGTCGAACTAAATGCCACGGGCGCGGCGAATGCGCGTTACCCCTTCGCGATTTACAGCAACCGGCTGTGGACCGGCGACATGCGTGGCGTGACATCGGCGGTGCTGATATTTCACGGCCTGGGCCGCAATGGCGTGGGTTATTTCGCCGCAGCCGCAAAGCTGCTGGCAGAAAGTGGATTGAATGCAGGTGCGAACGGGGATGAGGTTTTGTTGATCGCGCCGAATTTTTTTATTCCAGCCGACGCAAAAAATCACGTGCTCGATGGCATGCCCCTGTGGAGCAGCGGCGGCGCTTCCGCGTGGATGCGCGGCGGTGATGCGGTGAACTGGCCGCGGCCCCTGAGCGCATTTGAAGTGATCGACGATTTGCTGACGGTGTTGAGTGACCCGGCGCGTTTTCCGCGGCTCGAACGCATCGTGGTGGCAGGGCACTCCGCAGGCGGGCAAATCGTGCAGCGCTATGCCGCGCTCAATGCCATTGACGAAACAGTGCGCGCCTCGGGCAAGCGCCTGAGCTACATCGTTGCCAATCCGTCATCGTATCTGTATTTCACCCCGGAGCGGGTGAGCGCCAGCAATGCGGTGGGCATCGCGCCCTTCGATGCGGCTGCCTGCCCCGATTTCAACCACTATCGTTATGGCCTTGAGAACCTGCCACGCTATGCACGCGACGCACGCGATGCCAGCCCGGTTGACAGTGCGGCGCTGTTCAAGCGCTACGCGGTGCGCGATGTCACCTATTTGCTGGGCACCGCCGACAATGACCCGGAGCACCGCGATCTCGACAAACAATGCGGCGGCCGCGCGCAGGGCGCTCATCGGCTGGAGCGAGGCAGAAACTATATCCGTTACGAACGCCACCTGGCTGGATCGGCCACGTCACTGAACCGCCGAGCGTATGAAGTGATTGACGTCGCACACAGTCAGGCGCGCATGTTCGGTTCACGCTGCGGGGCGATGTTGCTGTTTGGTGCGGGTGCGCAGCACAACGCCAGCGGTGCCATGTGCCGGGAGCTGCAGTTTTGAGCAGGTGGGCTTGATCTGACGTACATTGCGGGTGGCGGGTTTGTCATACGTGCCCGCCAGCGGTGTTTAAAGAGGGGCGGATTGTAAGTGGAACAAGCTGAATCGTCTTACAATACCCCGCGCAAAAATCGATCATCAACGGCTCACAAGGCGCTCATTTAAGCAGGAGAAGCTGTCGTGTTCGACACCCATTTTCACATCATCGATATGCGTTATCCGGTTCAGGAAAATCAGGGCTTTTTCCCGCCGTCGTTTCCCGCGCCGGATTATCAGGAGCGCACCAAGGGCTTGGGTATCACCGGTGGCAACGTGGTGTCAGGTTCGTTTCAGGGTTTCGACACCGGATTTATGTTTGAGGCCTTGCGCGTGCTGGGGCCGACGTTCACCGGCGTGATCCAGATACCAGCCACAGCCACCGATGAAGCCATTTTAAAACTCGATGCCGCTGGCGTGCGTGGCGTGCGCTTTAACATGGCGCGTGGCGGCTCGGCTGACGTGGCCGATCTGGCGAATGTGGCGGCACGCGTGTGGGCGCTCGCGCGTTGGCACATTGAGTTGTACGCTGATGCGCGAGATCTGGCGCCGATGGTGGATGCGCTGTCAGCGTTGCCTGCGGTCAGCATCGCGCACCTGGGCCTGTCGGAGGAAGGTTTGCCCACCATGATAAAGCTCGCAGAAAAGGGCATGCGGGTAAAAGCCACCGGCTTTGGCCGCATGACGCTTGATCCGGTGAAAGGCATACGCGCGCTCATCAAGGCGAATCCGGATGGTCTGATGTTCGGCACGGACTTGCCGTCACAGCGCGCACGGCGGCCGTTTTTGCCGTCGGATATCGACCTGCTGCGTGAGAACATTGATGCATCACTGCTGCGCAAGGTGTTTTTCGACAATGCGGTGCAGTTTTATCGGCCACGGCAAATGCCGGTTTGCGAATTATAAAATAATTAATAAAAACAAATACTTACAATTTACGAGGTGCCGCGATCACTTGATGCCTGCCGTGGCCAAGGCGGCGAATATTTTTGTCGATCAATAAGCCAGGCCGTTCAAAGTGTCGGCAGCAACTTGACCAGTTCGCCGGTCTTCGCGTCAAGTAACGCCACGCCATATCCCGA
>SYEN01000503.1 GCA_005800795.1 Burkholderiales bacterium
CGTCGAGCAATCGCGCTCGAACAAGTGCGCGACATCGCCGTGTTGATCGCCCAGCACCTGAAACTCCACATGGCGCGGGCGCTCGAACAGGCGCTCCAGATACACCTCGGCGTTGCCGAAGCCGCGACTGGCCATCGAACGCGAACGCTCCACGGTTTCAAGCAATTGCGCTTCATCTTTGGCGGGCAGCATGCCGATGCCGCCGCCGCCGCCCGCGGGCTTCACCAGCACCGGATAGCCGATCTCGCGCGCAGCCTTGAGAATCGCCTCGTTATCCATCGGCAACACCGGCGAGCCTTTGGACATGGGCATGCCATGTTGCGCCGCCAACTCACGCGCGCGCGTCTTGTGGCCCATGGCGTCTATCCAATTGGGCGACGGGCCGATAAAACGCGCGCCTGCATCGATCACCCGCTGCGCAAAGCCCGCGTTCTCCGATAAAAAACCATAACCAGGATGCAGGCCATCGGCGTGCGACTTGCGCAGTATCTCGATAATCAAATCCTGATTGAGATAACTCTCACGCGCGGGCGCGGCGCCGATGGCGTACGTCTCGCTGGCCATCGCCAGATAGGGCGCACCCGCGTCGGCTTCGGAATACAGTGCGACGGAATGGATGCCCATTTCATTGAGGGCACGCAGCACGCGAGAGGCGACGGCACCACGATTGGCCACGATTACTTTAGTAAACATTCAAGCCCTTTTGGCACTTACAAACATCATTCACATCCCGCTATTCCCACGAAAGCGGGTATCCATACGTTGACTCAAGTACCGCTGTGTTATGGGCTCCCGCCTGCGCGGGAACGACAGTGGTGGTATTGAGTTTTCTGTTCCAGCTATGGCGCTGCTAATAGCTAGTCGGCCAAGTCCGCATCAAATGCTGCCCCACGCCCTTGGTGATCCGCAGCTTGTAAACCTCCAGCATGCGTATCAGGTAATCCCTTGTTTCCTGCGGTCGAATCACCGCCTGCGCCGCATACACCGAAGCCAGGCCCCACACGTCGGCGCCTTTTTCGATGTCCTTCAGTTTTTCCTCGTACCCCGGCTCGCCGTAGCCCACGCCGTGCACGATCTTGGTGGCGAACTCCGGGCTCATGAAGCTGATTTCCGCGCTGGGCCACGCGGAGATGTCGTCGGAGTGACGCCCGCCGCCCATGCACACATAGGCGCGACCGTAACTTTTGCGGATAATCACGCTCAAATGGGGCACGGTGAGCAACGTCATGGCGTTCATGAAGTTCATGATGCGCCCCGGTGCACCGGCTTTTTCAGCCTCGGTGCCGATCTGAAAGCCCGGGGTGTCGACCAGCAGCACGACCGGTATGTTGAACGAATCGCACATCACCAGAAAATCCACGATCTTGCGGCACGCGTCGGCATCCAGCGAACCGCCCCGATGCAACGGGTTGTTGGCGACGATACCCACACTTTTTCCGCCGAGCCGCGCCAGCGCGGTCACCGCGCTCTTGCCAAAGCGGGGCTTGAGTTCAAACATTGTGTCCTTGTCCACCACGCAGCGGATGATGCGCTTCATGTCGTAAACCTGGGTGCGGCTTTCGGGCAGAATGCCGAACACCTTGTCCATCTCGGCGCCGGAACCCGCGGGCACCGGCGCATCCGGTGGCGCCTCGTTGTGGTGGCTCGGCATATACGACAGAAATTTTTTGATCGCCTCCAGCACTTCTTCCTCGGTATCGACCGCCTGATCGACCAGCCCGGTGATATCCGAATGCAAGCGCCAGCCGCCGAGTTCATCGGCGGTCACCTTCTGTCCCAGCGCCATCGACACCAGGCCGGGGCTCGACACCGCCACCGTCGCGCCCTTGTGCATCACCGCAAAATCGCTGATGCACATCATCCAAGTCGATGAGCCGAACGACGGCCCGAACGCGGCGGCTACCATCGGCGTCTCGCGTGTGCGGCGAAACTGTGTGTTGTCGTTACCGAGCAGCATGCCCATGCCGTAGCCACCCATCGCATCCGGCAAACGCGCGCCGGTGGATTCGCCCAGCGCAATCAGCGGCATGCCGCGCTCGGTGGCAGTGCGCTTCATGTGGCCTACTTTGCGGCCGTTGGTGTAAGAGGTCGAAGCACCTTTCACCGTGAAATCGTTGACCACAATCGCCACGTCGCGCCCGCCAACTTTGGCGTAGCCCGCGATCTTGCCGTCAGTCTGCGTTTCATCGGCCAGATGCGGCTCGACCGCCGATGTGCCAAACAAGCCGGATTCGATGAACGATTCCGCATCCACCAGCTTCGCGATGCGTTCGCGCGCGTTAAGGACGCCCTTTGCGGTACGCCGGGCGTATTTGTCAGCGCCGCCGCCGGCGAGCGCCTTGGCGCGGCGGGCTTCGTATTCGGCGAGTAGTGCTTCTTGTGCCATTTCAATCTCCGAAAGACAAGGTCAAGGGCTTTCTTGCCACAGATTTCACCGATTTACACGGATAACCCCACCACGGGTTTAAGCCGTGTTTGTCTGCGAAATCTGCGGAAAAAATTTGTTGTTTTAAATCAGATACCTACTAAATCGGCGGTAAAGCACGCAGCGCCGCCGTCAGTGCCGGTACCACCTTCGCATAATCACCCACCACGCCAAACTTCGCTTCACGAAAAATTGCTGCGTCCTTATC
>SYEN01000504.1 GCA_005800795.1 Burkholderiales bacterium
GATGTGAATATCGCCGTTCGCGTACGGAGGCCCGTCGTGCAACACAAAACGTGGTCGGCCCTTGCTTGCCGCGCGGATGCGCTCGTAAAACTTGCGTTCCTGCCATTGCTTCAACATTAACGGCTCGCGCTTGGCCAGATCACCGCGCATCGGGAACGGCGTATCGGGCAGATTCAGGGTGTGTTTGTAGTCAGTCATAGTGTTTACTTGCGAACAGGGTTCGCATAACCGTCAGCCGATTTTTCGCGCGCTGGCGTTTTGAAAATATTTCTGTGCGTTTTCGACATCCAGCGCGATCTGGCGTTTCAAGGTCTCAAGATCGGCATATTTTTCTTCATCGCGTAATTTGTGCAGAAAATCCACGCGTATCGAGTGCCCATAAATTTCTTCTTTAAAATCAAATAGATAAACTTCAAGCACGGCAGAGGCGCCTTGTACCTTTACGGTTGGGCGCACACCCAGGCTCGCAGCGCCACGCACCACGTTTTGTGCAGCGCCGTGTACTTCCACCGCGAAGATGCCGCACAGCGGCGCACGGTTGTGTTTCATCTGCACATTGGCGGTGGGATAGCCGAGCTTGCGGCCGAGTTGATCGCCGCGCACCACACGGCCGCCAATGCCGTAGGTGCGGCCCAACAGACGTGCCGCGCGTGCGCAATCGCCTGCCGCCAAAGCGTCGCGCACCGCTGTACTGGATACACGCAGGCCTTCCACCATCACGCTCGGCAGCGCCTTCACTTCGAAACCCAGGCGCGGCGCTTCCTGCTTCAGCATCACAAAATCACCGGCGCGGCGGGAGCCAAACCGAAAATCGTCGCCCACCTGTAACCAACGCACGCCGAGGCCGCGCACCAGTACGCGTTCGATAAAATCCTGCGCAGCAATCTGCGCGAACGCATAATTGAAGCGGCATACGTGCACGTGATTCACGCCGCAGGCTTCGAGCTGTTCGAGTTTTTCACGCAACGAAGTCAGCCGGGCCGGTGCTTTGTCCGGCGCAAAAAATTCGCGCGGTTGCGGCTCGAAAATCATCACACAAGACAGAATACCCAGTCGATGCGACGCGCGCGCGAGTTCGTCCAGCATGGCGCGGTGGCCCAAATGAACACCATCGAAATTGCCGATGGTCAGTGCAACCGGAGAATGAGCAACGGCAGGAATGCCGCGAGTAATGCGCATAAATTTTTAAAACAGAAGTGTGGGCAAAAAGACACCGGTCGAGGCGTCAGATTCGCTGCTCAAATCGCGGTAGGGTTCGACGCGGCATTTGAGCGTAATAGCTTGAATTATAGCGTGTTTTACTTTGATTCCTTACTGCGCTTCGCGCCGCGCGAAGTCTTGCAGCCGGAATCCCAGCAGCCACAGCGCCGCGAAATAAACTGTCGCGCCCGCGGTCACGATGCCTGACAGCCACAATGCGCGCGTCGGCATCGATGCGACAACCCAGCGTTGCGGATCGCCCGCGGCAAACCACAACACGACCCCCATCAGGCTTACCGCCACCACCAGTTTGCCCAGGAACGCACCCCAACCCGGCGCGGGCCGATGGATGGCGCGTTTGTGCAGCAGGTAATACAAAATGCCCGCGTTCAGGCACGAACCCAAGCCCGTCGCCAGCGCCAGCCCGGCATGCGCCAGGGGGCCGACGAATAACAGATTCATGACCTGCGTGGCTGCCAGCGTAGCTACGGCAATCTTTACCGGTGTGCGAATGTCCTGCCGCGCATAAAACGCGGGGGCCAGTACTTTGACCAGAATCAATCCGAGCAGGCCTGCGCTGTAGGCCATTACCGCCGCGCGCGTTGCATGCGCGTCTGCGGGGGAAAATGCGCCGTACATGAAGAGCGTGATAATCAGCGGCAGTGCGAGCATGGCCAACCCCACGGCGGCGGGCACCGTCAGCAGGAACGTCAGACGCAGGCCCCAATCGAGCAGTGCCGAGTATTCCGTCGTTGACTTGTTGGCGTGGTGCTTCGACAGGCTGGGCAGCAGTATGGTGCCGAGCGCAACCCCGAGCATACCCGCCGGAAACTCCATCAAGCGGTCGGCATAGTACAGCCACGACACGCTGCCGGTAACGAGGAACGACGCAAAAATCACATTCAGCAACAAGCTGATTTGCGCGACCGAGACCCCGAACAGCGCCGGCCCCATCTGGCGCATCACTCGCCGCAGGCCCTCGTGTTGAAAATTGAGGCGGAATCGGGGCATTACGCGCAGGCGCATCAGGAAGGGCGCCTGAAATGCCAATTGCAGCACACCGCCCGCGAACACCGCCCATGCCAGCGCTTTCGCCGGCGGATTGAAATACGGCGTAAGCCACAGCGTGAAGCCGATGAACGACAAATTCAGCAACACGGGTGTGAACGCGGGGACGGCAAAGCGACCGAACGTGTTGAGGATGCCGCCTGCCAGTCCGGTGAGCGAGATGAACAGGATGTACGGAAACGTGATGCGCAACAGATCCACCGTGAGATCAAACTTGGCCGGATCTTTGACGAAGCCCGGCGCACTCACATAAATGATCCACGGTGCCGCAAGCACACCCAAAACCGTCACCACGAACAGCACCAGCGCCAGCATGCCGGAAACGTAATCCAGCAGATCGCGCAGTTCAGGCTCGCCACGGCGATTTTTGTACTCCCCCATGATCGGTACAAAGGCTTGCGAAAACGCGCCCTCGGCAAATAACCGGCGCAGAAAGTTCGGAATCTTGAACGCTACGAAGAACGCATCAGTGGTCATCCCCGCGCCAAAGGCGCGTGCAATGAACGTGTCACGCACGAAACCAAGGATGCGCGACAGCAGCGTCATGCTGCTCACGGTGGCAAGGGCCTTCAGTAAGTTCATGTTTTTATGGGGAAATTTGTGCGAAGCTGTCCTCAGGGCGGCGCCCGGCAGCTTGTTCCGGCAGGTGGGCCGAAGAGGCGGGAGCCTTTAGGAATTTCTTGCAAAATCCCCGAAAAATCCGTATCATCGCGCTCTTTTTGTTTCCCGGATTTCCTCCGGCTCGGAGTGTAACAGATGGCCAATATTGCATCCGCGCGTAAAGCCGCGCGGCAGAGTGAAAAACGCCGCCAGCACAACGCCAGCCTGCGCTCGCGCTTGCGCACGGCAATAAAGGATGTGGTCAAGGCGATCGAAGCGGGCGACAAAACCGCTGCCCGCGCGGTCTATCAACGTGCGACCAGCACGATCGACAGCATCGCTGACAAAAACATCATTCACAAAAACAAGGCGGCCCGCCACAAGAGCCGCCTCGCAGCCGCTGTCAAGGCGCTGGCGTAACGCCGGCAGCCGTCAAGGTGCTGGCGTAGCTGGTGTAGCCGCTGCGTTCAGACCCTCTTCGGGTTCCGGGCGCGGTTCCAGCCGGCCCGGTCTAATTTGCAGTTCGTTGTCTTGTGCGAACGACATCAGGAATTTGTAGGCTGCGGTGTCCAATTGCGCCAGCCTGCTATCGACCACCACACAGGATGTGCCTGTGACTATCACGGGTTTGAGGTACGGCGAATAGCTTAATTGCCGGTCTTCGCCGAACACCGACATCATGCCGCACAGGCGCTCCGCCCAATCGCTCGGCCGGAATTTTTCGCCGGTTGCGGTGATGCCCTGAATTACGATTTCGGCTGTGCTATCGAACATGGTTTGTGGAGTGTAGCAGACCAACCACACGGTAAAGCCGCGAATAAGCGGGAACCTCTTGCGTTTCAAGAACCTATAGGTAAAATGCTTCCTTGACTCCGGCATTCGCACTAAGTACTAGCAACTGCGGCGGCATTAGGGAATTTTGGGAACTCAAAAAATTCACTAAGCCGCCGTTTACATTTTTAGCGTCCCGTACTGTTACTGACACCCCGAAGGGAGATTCGCCATGGCAATGCCACATATCATGGAAACCTACGGCAGACTGCCGGTCGCGTTCACACGCGGCGAAGGCGTTTGGCTATGGGACCGCGACGGCAAGCGCTACCTCGACGCCATAGCTGGCGTGGCGGTCAACGCCATCGGACACTGCCATCCCAAACTGGTGGCAGCACTGCGTGAGCAGGTGGGCACGCTGATTCACACTTCCAACCTCTACGAAGTTGAATTACAGGAAAAGCTCGCCGCCAAAATCTGCGAACTGTCCGGCATGGACAAGGTGTTTTTCTGCAATTCCGGTGCTGAGGCCAACGAGTGCGCGATCAAGCTCGCGCGTTATTTCGGCCACAAGAAAAATATCGACAACCCGGTCGTGGTGGTGCTGGAAAAATCCTTCCATGGCCGCACGCTGGCGACACTCTCCGCCTCCGGCAGCCGCAAGGTGCAGGCCGGCTTTGAGCCGCTGGTGTCGGGCTTTGTGCGCGTACCGTTTGACGACCTCGAAGCTGTACGTAAAGTGGCGGCGTCGAACAAGAATGTCGTCGCCATCCTCGCTGAGCTGGTGCAGGGTGAGGGGGGCGTGTGCGTATGCAGCCCCGGCTACATGCAGGGCCTGCGTGAAATCTGCGATGCCAACGACTGGTTGTTGATGCTCGATGAAGTGCAAACCGGCATCGGCCGTACCGGCACGATGTTCGGCTTCCAGCATTATGGCGTAATGCCTGACGTGATGGCGCTTGCCAAGGGCCTGGGCGGCGGTGTACCCATCGGCGCTTGTGTGGCCAAGGGCAAGGCAGCATCGTTATTCACACCGGGCACGCACGGTTCCACTTTCGGCGGTACCCCGCTTGCCTGCACGGCAGCACTTGCCACGCTGGATGTGATGGTCAACGAGAAAGTGTGCGAAAACGCCACAGAAGTCGGCGAACACATTCGTACTACGCTGCGCAAACAGCTAGCCGAAACACCAGGCCTCAAGGAAGTGCGCGGCCAAGGCATGCTGAATGGTATTGAGCTCGACCGTCCCTGCGGTGATCTGGTGAAAACCGCACTCGACAAAGGCTTTCTCATCAACGTTACAGCCGATTCCGTCGTGCGCTTTGCGCCGCCGCTAACCATGAACAAGGGTGAAGCTGATACGCTGGTCAATGGCGTGGTGCCGCTCATCCGCGAGTTTCTGCTAAAGCCCGCGCCAGCGCTGGCCAAGGCTTAGCATCGTTACAAAGACGAGGCGCGGCCCGCGCTCACACGCGGGCCGTGATCCATTATGCACCTCAGACACTATCTCCAGTTCAAGGACTTCACCCGCGAGGAATACGATTACCTCTTCGGGCGCGCACGCTGGATCAAGGGGCAGTTTAAGAGCTACAAGCCCAATCTGCCGCTGCATGACCGCACACTGGCAATGATCTTCGAAAAGCATTCCACGCGCACGCGCGTGTCGTTCGAGGCCGGCATGCTGCAAATGGGCGGCACGGTCATCAATCTCAGTTCACGCGACACACAGCTTTCGCGCGGTGAGCCGATTGAAGATGTGGCGCGTGTCATCACGCGTATGGTCGATATCGTAATGATCCGCACCTTTGAGCAGACTATCATTGAGAAGTTTTCGGAATACTCGCGCGTGCCCGTAATCAACGGCCTCACCAACGAATATCATCCGTGCCAGATTTTGGCTGACATATTCACCTATATCGAACATCGCGGCAGCATTCAGGGCAAGACCGTGGCGTGGATCGGCGACTCCAACAACGTGTGCAACACCTGGTTGCAGGCTGCCGAAGTGCTTGATTTCAATGTGCATGTCTCCACGCCGCCGGGTTACGAAGTCGAAGCGGAGCGCGCGGGGCTGTATGGTGATGCGCACTACGAAGAGTTCGCCGACCCGATGGATGCCGCAAAGGGTGCCGACCTCATTACCACTGATGTTTGGACCAGCATGGGGCAGGAAGCCGAGAACGAAGAACGCAAGCGCGATTTTGCCGATTGGCGGGTCGATGCCGAGATGATGCGCACTGCCAAAAAAGACGCGCTGTTCATGCACTGCCTGCC
>SYEN01000505.1 GCA_005800795.1 Burkholderiales bacterium
GGACATGTATTACCGCGCCGGGCGCATCACCACGGCCGGCAGCAAAATCCTGCGCGACTATCGCCCCACTGTCACGGCCACCGTGGCACAGCGCATGGCGGACGCCGGCGCCATCTGGCTGGGCAGTCTCAACATGTCAGAATTTGCCGCCAATCCCACGGGGCACAACGAACACTGGGGCGATTGCTGTAATCCATGGAACACGGCCCACATCACCTGCGGCTCGTCGAGTGGTTCGGGCGCGGCCGTGGCGGCGCGCACCTGTTATGGCGCGCTGGGATCGGACACGGGCGGCTCGATTCGCCTGCCAGCCGCAGCCAATGGCGTGGTGGGACTCAAACCAACGTACGGCCGCGTCAGCCGCTACGCATTGCTGCCGCGCGTATGGTCACTCGATACCGTGGGGCCACTCACCCGCACCGTGCGTGATTGCGCGCGACTGACCGCGGTAATTGCCGGCGCCGATCCGCACGACCCCACCGCCAGCACGCTGCCGGTGCCGCGCTACGAAAAGCTGCTCGACGGCCATGTTCGTGGCCTGAAAATCGGTGTGCCGCGCAACCATTACTACGAAGGCATCACCGCCGACGTGCAGCGCGCGATGGACGAGAGTCTGGCCGTGCTGCGCAGCTGCGGCGCGCGCATCGTCGAAGTCGATGTGCCCGATCCGCAGCACACCTATCAACTCACCAACGCCATCGGCCAGGTGGAATCGGCAACCATTTACGCCAACTGGCTGCGCGAGCGGCCGCAGGATTTCTCCATGGTGGTGCGCACGCGTTCCGAGGCCGGCCTGCTGGTGCCCGCGGTCAGTTATCTGGAGGCGCTCAATGCGCGCGCGCGCATCGCGGCCGAATTCGTGGAGAGGGTATTTGGCCGTGTCGATGTGCTGCACACGCCGGTGATGACCCTGCCGCTGCCCACACGCGCCGAAACCGCGCCCGGCGCAACCGGCAACGTGATGGACATGCTGGCCCGCATCACCCGCAACACACGTCCGATCAATTTTCTGGGGCTGCCGTCACTGGCCGTGCCAGCGGGTTTTGCGGATAACGGTCTGCCGGTGGGCTTTCAATTGATCGGCCGGCCGTTTGATGAAGCGATGCTGTTTCGCGTCGGTGATGCGTATCAGTCGCAAACCGGCTGGCATTTGCGCGCCCCGTCACTGGCCGGCTAACTCGTGAAGTTAAGCCGGGCTTCCTTCACCACGCGCTTCCACTGCTCGACATCGCGCTTGATCACGTTCTGAAACACCTGGGGCGCGCCGCCCACCGGTTCGATGCCGTCTTTGGCCAGGCGCTCCTTCATGTCACGCGATTCTACGAGTTTGTTGATCTCAATGTTCCAGCGCTGCAGAGCATCGGGGCGCAGGCCCTTGGGGCCGATCATGCCGTAGGTGATTACCGACTGGTAGCCGCTCACGGCTTCCGACAGCGGCGGCAGATTGGGCAGCGAGGCCAGCCGGTTTTTAGTGGTGACAGCCACCCCGCGCAAACGGTTGCCGTTGATATGCGGCAGCGTCGCCGGCATGCTGCCAAACAAAAAGTCCACCTCTTTGGACAGCAAGGCGGTCAGTGCGGGGCCCGTGCCCTTGAACGGAATGTGTGTGGTACGCACGCCTGCCATCAGATTCATCAACTCCGTCGACAAATGTGTGATGGCACCGGTGCCGCTGGAGGCGTAATTCATCTTGCCCGGATGGGCTTTGGCATGGGCAATAAAATCCTGCACCGATTTCACCACCACTGCGGGATGCAGCGCCACGATCATGCCGGAATCGCCAATGGCGATGACCGCCTGAATGTCGTTCACCTGATCGTACGACAGCTTGTAGATCGCGGCGTTGGTGCCATAACCGGACACCATGCCCAGGGTGTAACCGTCGGGTGTGGCGCGCGCCATCATTTCCTCGCCCAGACTGCCGCCCGCGCCCGGGCGATTGTCGATCACCACCGATTGCCCGAGTACCTGGTTCATGTGCTGCGCCACGACGCGCGCAACGATGTCGGTGCCGCCGCCCGGCGCAGACGGCACCAGCAAGCGAATCGGCCGGTCGGGGTACGCCGGTTGCGCTAGCGCGGCGCTCGCGGCGCACAACAAGACAAACGCGCCGGCGGCGCCCCTTGGGAATCGGATCATGGCAATCTCCAGATATAGCGTGTCAAAAACCCATTCTAGCCAATCGGCAGGCCCAGTCGACTTTCCACGGTTATGCGCCGCCCCCGCATATCGCGTGCGATGGACTACGCATTGCAGAATCCCTGTCATCACATGCTGCGCCGTGTCGGTCTTGTGTTTCTTTTATCGAAGGTTCCTGTGTTGCCTGATTTGAAATTGTTGGCGCCTGCGAGTGGCGTATGGATGCGGCTGTACTGTCCAGCACGTTTGCCCAGGCCATTGCGCCTGACGCCGGGCTGGTGAGATGAGCAGCGGCTACGGATCAAGTCCGATATGTTTGAGCATTTTCTCAACCTCTGCCCGCCCGCTGGCCATTCTGGATCGACCGCGGTGGCACGAGATATTTCTTTTTACTTCATCAACTCGATTCCGGGACCTGGGGTTCCATAATTGGGCATGGCAGTAGTATTTGCATGATTCATGGGGCGTAATTGGCTTCGCTTCTTGTCACCCTACAGATGCGGGTTAAGCGCGTTGGTCAGTGGCTATGCAGTCAAAGGCACAACGCCGCAGGAATTTGCCCAGCTCATTCGCGACGCACTCGCCAAGTGGCAAAAAGTCGTGAAAGCCAGTGGCGTGACAGCTCAATAAAATCGCGTTCGCGCCTGCTTATCACTCGGCAAGCTTCAATCCCGAGGTCTTGAGGAACGCATCCCACATCGCATACTCGCGTTGGTAAAGTGTCTTCAGGTGATCAAGACTGTGACGTGCACCGGGGTCCATGCCACCCGGCGTAAGTTTCGACTGCACATCGGGCGCATGCACGGCCTCGCCAAACTCGCGATTGAGTAACTCACGGATTTGCAACGGTGTCGCGCGCGGCACGTACATGAAATAGGCATTCGTCAGTTCGTATCCCGGCAGGCCGGATTCAGCCACGGTCGGAATCTCCGCGAATGCTGGCGAGCGCGCCAAACTGGATATGGCGATCGCCTTGACCTTGCCACTCTTCAAGTGAGGAACGGCACTCACACCGCTGGCGAACAGGAGCTGAATGCGGCCGGCGATCAAATCGGGCAGTGCAAGCGCGTTGCCTTTGTACGGCACGTGCAAGAGCTCCGCCCTCGCGCGTGACGCCAGCAGCGCAGTGCCCAGATGATTCACCGAACCCAGCCCCGACGAGCCGTAGGCCAGCGACCCGGGCTTTGCCTGGGCGTGGAGGATCAACTCCTTGATTGTCCCCGCCGGCACACCGGGGTGCGCCAGCAGCAGATACGGTTGTGACGACAGTTGCGCCACTGGATCTAGCGCGTGGCGGATGTCATAGGACACCCGTCTGAGCACACCATTGAGCACCAGCAGATTGCCCGCGCTCAACAGCGTGTAGCCATCCGCTGCAGACTGGACAATTGCATTGAGCGCCGGCACGCCGTTGGCGCCGCCGCGATTGTCAATGACGAAATGCTGGCCCAGGCGCTCCGCGACCTTCGGCACGGCGAGGCGCACGACCACGTCGTTCGCTGACCCAGCGGTGGAAGACACAATGAGCCGCACCGGCTTTGCAGGATACGCGTCTCCCGCCGTTTGCGCCGCGGCGGTCAATGCAGACCACGCAAGCACCAAGGCGGCCAGGCACAACAATAAATCCCATTTCAGCAGCACAACCACCTCTCGCAGTAACGGCCGGCGCAGTATTACTGCGGAACCATGCCGGTTTCCTTGACGACGCGAGCGTACTTGGCCAGTTCCTTGCGCACGAACTGATCGAGTTCCTGAGGCGTTGAACTGGCGCGATCGAGATCTGCTTCCACAATCCGCTCGTTGATTTCTGGAAGACCAATAGCATTGAGGCGTATGGGAATTTCAAAAGCCTTTTTTGCATCGGTTCCAATGTATGCCGCCACCGCACCTTGGTCAATTGAGCCTGTTTTGCAGGCCGCGCGCTAATCGGCGTTCAAAGCTGGCGACCTCATCGAATCACAAACGGATTGGGCACTTCTGTCGCCGTGGATATCCACACGCTCTTGGTCTGCAAATATTCGTAAATCATCGCTTGTCCGCTCTCGCGTCCGAGGCCCGAACGTTTGTAGCCGCCGAAGGGTGACATATAACTGACCGCACGATAGGTGTTGACCCACACCGTGCCCGCCTGCAAACGCTCTGACATCATAAATGCGCGCCGCATGTTTTGTGTCCATACGCCTGCGGCGAGGCCGTACACCACGTCGTTGCCGATGGCTATTGCCTCTTCCTCGTCCTTAAACGGGATGATCGACAGCACCGGGCCGAATACTTCTTCTTGCGCGATACGCATGCTGTTTTTCACGCCGCCAAATATGGTGGGCTCGACAAACCAGCCGTTGCCGCATTCGGGTCGCGAGGCTTTTGCCCCGCCCAGCAACGTTTGCGCGCCTTCACCCTTGGCGATATCGATGTATTTGAGAATTTTCTCGAATTGCGGCTTGTTGGTGACGGGGCCGACTTGCGTGTCGAGGCTCATCGGATCGCCCATCCGGGCGGTCTTGGCGAAGGCCACCAGTTTGTCAGCGA
>SYEN01000506.1 GCA_005800795.1 Burkholderiales bacterium
CTTGTCAGCGCCATCCTTGCTGAACAAGATGAGGAGTGGATGACTGCAAAAATCTATCTGACCATGAAGCCCTGATTCGATACAAATTCGCAACACCCAAAGCCAGTTCGCGGAATTTACAGAAAAGAAGTTGCTTTATCTGTACCCACTCTCCCACGCTGGTGCCTTGGGCAGACAACCAATATGAGTTGTCGACATTACTATGAGGTTGGTCAATTATGATTCCATCCGCAACATTGGACGATGGAAATTGAAGGGAACAGCATGCGAAGAAGCTGGAAGCCGATGTCGCGGCGCCCAAGGCCAGATTGGTCGCAGCAAGTAGCGGCGTGCTCGCAAGAGTCATGGTGCCTGCAACCGCGATGGCGGCTAATGATTTTTGCAGGTAAGTCGCTGTTTCATCAAGTAGGCTGATTTTCATGATTTACTCCTTTGGAAGGTTGACCGGTTTTCAACACGCTTTCACTGTCTCTCACTAATCGATCCAGCTCAATGATGCATTTGATCCATTCTGGCCCGCGGTTTGTGACATATTGCACACCACGGCGCAAAAAGCGGCGTTCGCGTTGCTCGGTACGCCGCCGTCAGAGTCGACCCAGCGGTTTTGGTAAATGATGCATCTGCACTATTCCTGTCACAGTCGCAGCCCGCTATGATTCACCCAGAATGCGAATACACCACCATGCATGAATTTCGATCCGTCGCCGCACTATCCGGCTGGCTTGCCGATGCGCAGCAGTTGCCGGCAGACGCCTTTGCCGCCCGTACCTTCGAATGGCTGCAAGGCCAGATACGCTGTGACCGCGGCGCGATCATCTCGTCGCACCCGCAACGGCCCACCTACTTCGACGCGCATTATTTCGGCTTTCCCGATGTCGCGGCCACGCTCGCAAGCTGGCAGCGCGTGGCGCATCTGGACGTGGTAAGCCCGCAGACGCTGGCAAACCCCGGGCGTGCACGGCGTCAGGACGTGGATATGGCGGAGATCGCTGGATCGGAGTTCGCGCCCCTGCGTGAGCACCTTGAGAACCACGGCATCACCCACACCATCGCCATCGCCCTGCAGGTGGCGCCTGACCCGCACGTAACACTCATGCTGCTGATACGCTCGCACCCCGGCGACCGTTTTGACGATGCCGCGCTGGCCGAGCTGGAGACCAGCGCCACCGTGGCTTGCCAACTCTTGAACATTAACCGCACGCAACACCTGATACGCAGTGGGGCGCTGGGCGATACCGATTTGCCGGTGGCGCTGATGAACGATCAGGGGTCGATCATCGTCAGCACGCCAGCCTTTGCCCGGATCCTGTGGCAGGACCGGTCGCCCCAAACCAGCTATCTTGAAGAAGACTGCATCGCAGCGCTGAAAAAGTCGCGGTCGTGGCAACTGCCGGGCGGCGAACACAGTATGCATGCCACGCGCGACATTGACGGCTGGTTGCTGCGGCTGCGCCCCGCCAGCCGCCTCGACCGCTTAAGCCGGCGCGAGCGCGAAGTTGCGGGCTTGTACGCGAACGGTGAACCGTACACGCAGATCGCGGAGCTCCTGAATCTTGCGCCCGCCACGGTGCGCAATCACGTAAGCAAGATTTATCAAAAGCTGGAAGTGTCGCACCGCGCGGATTTGATCCGTGCGCTTGCGCCGGAGCAGCAAACAAGCGAATCGCGAGCGGGTTGACGTTCGCGGTTACGCGTGTTGCGACCGGATGTCAAAATTGCGGCTATGTCCGGCAAGCCGGATTCTCATGATCGCCAGCATCCGGAAATACTAGAATATCTTCAAACTTCACCCAGCAAGCCCCGCGCGGTCAAACTGGCGACCTGTTCGCGTTCTGCTGCCGTCAGGCCGGGAATGGCATCCAGCGCTTCTATCGGGCGATCCGGGCCCATGTCGAACGGATGATCGGTGCCAATGACCACGCGGTCGGCGCCCACGCGGTTGATCAGGTGGCGCGCCGCTTGCGCATCGTGTGTCAGGCAATCGAAGTAGAAACGCCGCAGCAAATCACGCGGTGAACTGGCATTGTTCACCTTGGGCTCATGACGCACGTTGTGCCCGTGCACAAAGCGGCCGATCTGATACGGCACATAACCGCCGCCGTGCGCGAGCAGAATTTTCAGCTTGGGGCATTCATCGAGCGCACCGCTGAACATCAGATGCGCCACCATCATCGTGGTGTCGAGTGGAAAGCCGATGAAATTGGAAAGGTAATAATCCTCCATCCAGCCTTTGGCCAAGCACTGATACGGATGCGTGAAAATGAAACAGCCCAACTGCTCGGCGGTCTTCAACACCTTGCGAAATTTTTGATCGGCGAGCGGCAGACCTTCAATCGACGTGCCGACTTCGACGCCTTTGAACTTGTGCTCCTTTACCACACGCTCAAGCTCGATGATCGCCGCATCCGGGTCTTGCATCGGGATATGCGCCATACCGCGTAGGCGTTTCGGATGGGCGGCCACCATTTGCGCGATGCCGTCGTTGGCGAGCTTCGCGGATTCCAGCCCCACATCGGGCGACAGATTGTAAAAATAAATCGGCGGACCGACGGAGATGCCGGCGATGTCCATGCCCACGCTGTCCATCCACGCGACTTTTGCATCCGCATTGAAAAACTCGGGCTTCAGTTCCGCCGGATTGCCGTGAACGTCAAAATACGTTTTTCCGTCTTTTTCGTAAACGCTGGTGTGAAAACGTTCGGGGCTTTTGCGGATTGCGTCAAGAACAGTGGGGGGAACCACGTGGTTGTGCAGATCAATGGTGGTCATAAAGGGATATTATAAGTATTTGTTTTAATTGATATTTTTAAACGAAGGCGGGGCGTTTGGTGAGCCGTTGCCCGAGGGTCACCGCATACGACGTGGGCACATGGCAGCTCCAGTCCAGCGTGTGTTGCCGTTCACAGATTTTCCAGCCGTCCCCGGAGCGGCGCAATTTATCGAGATAACGCAGGCTGCGCATCGCGACTTGCTCTTTCGCCATGGCGGAAGCGCCCGGCAACACCAGAAACGCGATGGCATTGGTTTCGGTCTCTGCGACATCACCGTTGAGTGAATTGAAATTCAGGTTGCCCATAAAATGTGTGGTGATTTTCCAGTCGCCTGACTGCTGATTCTTGAACACAAAGAAATTGTCCATCAGCGCATCAAGCCCGCGTACCAACGGACGATCATCGAATTTCGCCACAATGTCATCGGTGAAGCAGCGGCGCACCTCGTCGGAATTGCCCTGATCAAGGCCCTGGTAATAGCGGTTGATCACATCGTGTATGGCGGCACGGTCCAGCAGCACCTGAAGGGCGTCGGTGTTGGGCGGCATGATTTGTCTCCGTGTTGATCGCGGTTGATAAACATTGCGATGGATCGGGAAATCATAACACTCCACGCCTGCCCATCCTGGGCAGCAGCCGTTGGCGGGGGCTTGACCTGCCGAATGTGCAAACCCCACAATGAAGCCATGCGAAAACTGTCTGTCCCATTGGGTTCGAGCGGGATGCTGGCGGCCGGCGTCATCATGGCCCTTCACGCCATCAACGCGCGCGCCCAGGACGCGGGCTACGAGGCGGCAAAAAATTATCCCGCCAAAACCATACGCATCATCGTACCGTTCACCCCCGGCGGCGGCAACGACATCATGGGCCGCGTCATCGCCGCGAAAATGACTGAGCGTCTCGGCCGGCAAACCGTGGTGGAAAACCGCCCCGGCGCGGATGGCATTATCGGTGCAGATGTGGTGGCCAAGGCGCCACCGGATGGCTATACGCTGCTGATCGTGTCGGTGAGTTACGCCATGAACGCAGCGTTGCACAAGCTGCCGTACGACCCGGTTAAATCGTTCGCGCCGGTTACGCAGATCGGCCTTGGCCCGGGCGTGATTCTCGTCACGCCGACGCTGCCGGTGAATTCCGTGAAGCAACTGATCGCGCTGGCGAAAGCGCGGCCCGGCCAGTTGCACTACGCATCATCGGGCATTGGCGGCGTGAACCATTTCGCCGGCGAGCTGTTCAAGCTTGCCACCATGACCGACATCGTGCACGTGCCGTACAAAGGCGGCGGACCGGCCACGGTGGACGTCATGGCGGGCCAGGTGGAGATATTGTTCAACGCATTGACTTCGTCGCTGACGCATATTCGTTCCGGCAAACTCAAGGTGCTGGCGGTAAGCAGCCTGAAACGTTCGCCGGTATTGCCGAATGTTCCAGCGGCGGCGGAAACGGTTCCCGGTTACGAATCCGTGATCTGGTGGGGCCTGCAAGCGCCCGCCGGCACGCCGCCCGCGATTATCAGCAAACTCAACAGCGAAATCGGCGCCATTCTGCGCGATCCCGATATGGTGAAGCGGCTGGAAGCCGAGGCCGCTGATGTGGTCGTCACCAGCCCGGAAGTGTTTGGAAAGTTTGTGGCAGATGAGGTGGCAAAATGGATCAGGGTCGCCACCACGGCCAGGATTAGCGCACGCTGAAGCTAGTGCGGGAAATCCATTATAACTAATTGATTTAATTTATTATTTTTACCGCGCCAGCGGCAACCGCACGGGCTGCCCGCTATCCACCGACAGTTCAATCGCCAGTGTAGCTTCCAGCGTAGCGCGCGCCTCGCGCGGGGTCGCCAGCACGCACGGCTTGCCAGTGGCCAGATGATCGAGCCACGCGCGCGTTTCATTCGCAATCGGCCCCCAGAAGTCACCCAGCGCCCAATCGCCCGGCGTGCCGCTTTGCAGGAACACCATGTTGACCGTGACATCGGGCAGATACACGTGCGGCAGGCCCTTGTTGGAATACATGATCTGATCGGTGTGATCGTCATCAAGAATCATCACGCCTTCGGTGCCCAGCACCTCGACGCGCGCGGCGTGGCCCATCGCCGGATAGTTTTCCGGCAAGGCATAGCTGATGCCGAGATTGACGGTGGTGCCATCGTCGTAGGTGAGCACGGAGTAACACACGTCATCCACATCGTGCCCGTGTGATTTCAGTACGCCCTTGGTGCCGCGCGAATACACCTCGGCGAGCTTGGTGCCACCGAGAAACCAGCCCATCAGATCGACGTAATACGTCAGCGCATCCACCACCGGCGTTGCATGCGGATCGCGTTTCAACATCGCCAGCGCCTGCGTACTGGAGTTGAACACGCGCGCGGCCGCCCCGGTAATTTTGCCGACACGGCCCTGGATGATTTGTTCTTTGGCGATCAGATATCGATCCTTGTAACGTCTGCTGTAACCGACCCGGACATTGGCATTGCTACGCTCAGCGGCAGCGATGATGGCATCGGCTTCAGTAGTGGTCAGTGCAATCGGTTTTTCCACCAACACCGGTTTGCCCGCAGCGATGGCCGCGAGCACCGCCTCGGTATGCTCGCCCTCGGCGGTGGACACCACCACGGCCGTCACGTCCGGGTGATTGATGATTTCCAGATTATTGCCGGAGTGAACCTTCGCGCCGACTTTTTCCGCCAATGCCCTGGCGTTCGCCGGATTACGATCCGCCGTGGCAATAAAATTCACTGCGGGATGCTCTGACGCCAACCGTGAACGCAGCGTGCCGATGCGCCCGGAGCCGATGACACCCAAACCGATTGGTTTACGTTGCATGGTTAATCCACCTTGATATTCGCAGCCGCAGCCACCTTGCGCCATCTGGGGATTTCGCTGCGGATCAATTTCTCAAATGCTTCCGGCGTGCCGCCCGACGTATCCAGCCCCGCAGCCGCGAAGCGTTGCACCAACGACGGGTTCTTCAATGATTTGTTGATTTCGGCATTGAGTCTGCCGATGATGGCGCGCGGCGTTCTGGCCGGTGCGAGCAGGCCATACCACACGTCGAACACGTAGCCGGGGATGCCGCTTTCGATCACCGTCGGGGCTTCGGGCAATGCGGGTGAGCGTTTGCTGCCCGCCACTGCCAGCACACGCAAACGGCCGGTTTTCATCAGCGGCACCACGGACGATGCGCCGATCAACTGCAGTTGAATTTCGCCCCCGAGCATGGCGGTCAACGCCGGGCCGGTGCCCTTGTACGGCACATGTGTCATGTCAATCGCCATCATGTGTTTGAGCAACTCCGTGCCCAGATGCGCGGCGCCGCCCGCGCCACCCGAACCAAAATGTATTGCGCCGGGCTTGGCCTTCGCCAGCGCAATCAATTCTTTCATATTGGTGGCCGCCAACGACGGATGCGCGGTAAACACGAACGGCTGCGATGCCACCTGTGCAATGGGCGCGATGTCTTTTTCTGTATCGTACGGCAGCTTCGCGTAGATCGCGGGCGCATACGAGAAACCGAGACTGCACAAGGCGATGGTATGGCCATCGGCATCGGCCTTCGCCATCAGGTTGATGCCGACCACACCGCCACTACCGCCCCGGTTGTCGATCACCACAGGCTGGCCCATCGATTCCGTGAGATCGGCGCCGATCAGCCGCGCGATGATGTCGGTTCCGCCGCCGGGCGCGAAGGGCACGATCAGGCGGATGGGTTTGCCGGGGTACGATTGAGCAGATGCCATGCCGGCGCAAAACATCACCGCGGCAGCCATGCACACAGGGGCAACGAAATTCAATTTATCTCCTTCAAATGAATTTTGATTATAGACGAAAGCCGCACCCAAACCGCGCGTGCTAAAGTTGCACAACACTTAGAAAAGGCCATACCGCCATGCCCATGAAAATCACCCGCGTCAAAGCCCACGCCATGTCCATGAAGCTCGACAAAGTCTACTGGACCTCGCGCGGCGCTTGGGGCACCTATAACACCATCGTGGTCGAGGTTGAGACCGACGACGGCCTCATCGGCCTCGGCACCATCAACAAAACGCCGTTAAAAGATATCGCCGAAATCGTCGATGCGCTGGAACCGGTGATCAAAGGCATGGACGCGCTGGCGCACGAAGCGGTATGGGACAAGATTTTCAATCTCACCGTGCCGCATCTCGAGGCCGGCAAGTCCGATGTCACGCGCCCAAAATATGAGCAGAACAAACGCGTGAACCTGATGGCGGCGCTGGCCGGCATTGATTTGGCCCTGTGGGATTTGAAGGGCAAGGCACTGAAGCTGCCGATGTGGCGGCTCCTCGGCGGCAACCGGCGTGAAGTGGCCGCCTATGCGAGCGGCGGTTACTACGAGGAAGGCTATTCGCCGCTGGCAGTGATCGACGAAATGGCCCACTACGCCGCGCAGGGCTACACGGCTGTCAAGATGAAATGTGGCGGTGCCAGTATTGACGGCGATATTGCACGCATCAGCGGTGTCCGCAAAGCCATTGGCGACAAGGCGCACCTGATGATCGACGCCAACGGCGCTTACACACTCGCACAGGCCGAGCGCGCGATTCGTGCGTTCGAGCCGTACGACATTTTCTGGTTCGAGGAGCCGTTGCAGTGGCACGATGCCACGCGCGGCCTCGGCAGGCTGGCCGCATGCACGCGCGTGCCGCTCGCCAGCGGCGAAAGTGAAATTCACTCCAACGTGGTGCGCGATCAGATTGATCTGGGCGGCATACGCTATGTGCAGTGGGATTGCACACGGGCGGGCGGTCTGACCGAGGGCTTGCGCATCGCGGCTTACGCCATGGCTCAAGGCGTGCAGATTGCCTATCACCACGATCCACAGATTCACGGCCACCTGATGGCGGCGCAATCGCATGGTTACTGCGTGGAGAGTTTTCCCAGCATCCCGCGCGATCCGTTCTGGCACCAGGTGCTGACGGTCAAACCCAAACTTGAAGCGGGCAAACTCACGCTGGGTGACGAACCAGGCTTCGGGTTTGAGGTCGACTGGAAGATGATTGAGCGCTACAAGGTCTGACAATCATTCGGCTTGTCCTTATCATTCAGGACAGCAACGCGCCGGAAGAGTTCCTTCACCGGCGCGTTTTTTATTTTCAGCGGCAGGGTCAACTCACGATGTGACCCCTCGTTATTGAACGCACGGTCTCCGGAGGCCAACGTTTGATAAACCCACTATCGAGGAGTCACCATGAACCAGTTGCTTGCACTGTTTGTAGCATCGGCGTTTGCACTCGGCTCCGCCTCGGGCTTTGCGGCGGAACCAGCGAAGAAAAAAGAAGAACTCACGGCAGAACAAAGAACCGAAATCCGTGAGCGCGTGGAGCGGCTGAAAGGCGAGCGCGAAAAAGCGGAACAGGCGAGGGCCGCACCCGCCGCCACGCCCGCGCCAACGAAGAAAGCCGAACCCAAGCGCACTTCGAAAGCCAAACCGGCGACTGGCAAAACACCGTCAGCGGTGTCGAAAGCGCCGGTGAAAAAAGTCCCCGCCAAAGTCTGATCTGGCGGTCTGCTGCAAACAAGAAAGGCAGGGATGACACCCTGCCTTTTTATAAAAAATAAATAAAATCAAATACTTACATAATATTCCACCGGGTTACTTCTGGCGCGCCAAAAAATACGCCAGATCGACGAGCTGCTTGTCGTCGACGGCGTGCAGTACGTCCTGCATCGCCGCATCGTAGCCGCGCCGCGTGTTGGCCTTGTATTCACGCAGGGTGTGCAGCAAATAATCCTCCCGCTGCCCCGCAAGGCGCGGTACGTTTTCACCACCGGCATAAGTGCCGCCGTGGCAAACGTTGCAGCGGTTCATCTCGGACAGCGTGCGCGCGGCCTCCATGCGCTTGGCGTCAGGCGTATCGGAGGGCGGCGGTGGCGGCGCCAGTTTGGCGATGGCCTCCGAGAGCGCCTTCAGGTCGTTGTTGCTGATGCCCCTGGTCATCTCGTTCATCAGAGGCACCTTGCGAATGCCTTCGCGAAACATGAAGATCTGAATGTTCAGAAAGAATGCCGGCTGCCCGCCGAGCGAGGGCGTTAAGGGCACGGTGGATTGGCCGCTTTCGCCGTGGCAGGCGAGGCAGGTCTTCAGACGATCCTGCACTGACTGCGCGGCGGCGGCCCATGGTGATAACAGCATCACCACGGCCAGCGCGCCGCGCCATACACTACTCAACGCCATCAATTACTTCTTCGCCACGCGTTGTGCGCCGTAGGTGACGCGATAAATCGCGCCCGCGTGGTCATCCGATATCAACATCGACCCGTCCTTCATCACCGCCACATCCACCGGACGGCCAAGGTAGCTGTTGTTAACCATGAAGCCAGTCATGAACACTTCCTGCGAGCGTACGGTGCCGTTGGGGTTTAGACGTACCACCCAGATGTCGCCGCCAGTTTTGACAGTTTTGTTCCATGAGCCGTGTCGCGCCACAAAAATCGCGCCCTTGTAGCCGGGGAACATATTGCCGGTGTAGAAGC
>SYEN01000507.1 GCA_005800795.1 Burkholderiales bacterium
CCGATCAGCGGATCGATCTTGCCTTGCTGCGCCAGCACGTTGAGATTTTGCGTGTAGTTTTCCAGCGCGCCGCCAGCCGACGGGGTTTCCTGTTCAGTTTCAGATTCGCTTTCGTTCTTGGCAGGCGCGGCCTGTTGCGTCTTGCTGATGCCGTGCGAAATAAAGTTCACCACGTCCAATCGTGTGATGCCCTTCTGGTTCAGGAAATACACCGCGTGCGAATCTTTCTCGCCAAAAATCGCGACCAGTACGTTGGCGCCGGTGACTTCTTTCTTGCCCGACGACTGAACATGCAGGATTGCGCGCTGGATCACGCGCTGAAAGCCCAGCGTGGGCTGCGTATCGACACCCTCGCCCGCGAGAATCGGCGTGTGTTCGGTGACGAACTCCGACAGCGACTTGCGCAATTCGTCCACGTCCGCAGCGCACGCTTTCAGCACCTCGGACGCCGAGGGGTTGTCCACCAGAGCCAGCAACAGATGCTCCACAGTAATAAATTCGTGGCGCTTCTGGCGGGCCTCCATGAAGGCCATGTGCAGGCTGACTTCCAGTTCCTGAGCGATCATCGGCGTCCTTTATTGGCGTCTTGTGAGTGTTGCAAAAATCGGAGTTTCAATTTTCTTCCATCATGCACTGTAACGGATGTTGGTGCTGTTTGGCGTACGAGCGCACCTGATCCACCTTGGTTGCCGCCACGTCCTTGGAATACACACCGCACACCCCCATGCCCTCGCGATGCACTTTCAGCATGACTGCGGTCGCCTTTTCCCTATTCAGGGAGAAAAACTTCTGCAGCACGATCACCACGAAATCCATCGGCGTGTAATCATCGTTCAAAATCATGACTTTGTACATAGGCGGCGGCTTGACCTTGGCCCGCTGAACCTCGAGTACGGTGTCGTCGCGCTGTTTGCCTGCCATATTGCCTGTAAATCCAAGATTTCAAATCAATCAAATTGCGGCATAAACCGGCGGATATCGAATCCGCAATCCGCCTTCTATTTTGGACGGAATCGCGGAAAATTCAAGTACCTCCGTTACAAAAGCGTGAAAAAAGCCCCATTCTTGCTGTGGTCAAAATTAGTGTATGCTTTCCGCCCGCCGTCGCCGGTATATAAATTGCCTGCTGGCATTCAGGCGCAATAGGGTGTGAAGCTGTGGCCCGATTCAGTGGTTCAGATTCAGGAAGGACTTAGCATGCCAACAGGTACCGTGAAATGGTTTAACGACGCCAAGGGCTATGGGTTCATCACGCCGGACGACAAAAGTGACGACCTTTTTGCTCACTTCTCGGCCATTCAAATGGGTGGATTCAAAACGCTCAAGGAAGGCCAGAAAGTTTCGTTTGAAGTAACGCAAGGCCCCAAGGGCAAGCAGGCTTCGAACATTCAGGCAGGCTAGCCAGTTGCAGCGGCACAGCGCGTGCCGCGTAATTTCTTCAAATTGAAGTTCGCAAGCCCTTGTGCGTATGGTACGGCAAGTGTTCGTTTCGGCACTGGCTTTGATGCCAACACGGTAGCAGCCCAGCTAAGGTGGGTTTGCAAGCGCTTCGCCCACAATACGAACAATAGGGCTTATTGCCCCATTTGCAGTCATTTATTGACCGTCCAAACAATGCGATAATTGTGCCGTGCACCAACCCGCCTTTTTTACCTACGTTTAATCCCGGAGACTTAGACCCATGACTGGCACACTCGATCTTTTCAAAATCGCCAAGGAAGAGCAGGACGGCGATCTTTTTAAATACCTGGACAGTGTTTTCAAGCGCTCGAAGACCATGCCGCGTGGCATCAGCGACGCAGTGATCTGGGAGGGCGGCAATGGCGCGGGCGGTGTCAAGCCGGTGGCACACGCGTTTACCGACACCTTTGCGCTGAACGGTACCATCATGGCGCTGGATGTACTGGGCCTGCCGTTCCTCGGCATCCCGATGATGGCGCAGTATCGCCACGACACCAAGCTGAAGCCGCTCGAGTGGTTCGGCAAAATGGATTACACCTGCCTGAAATGGTCAACAGCGGGTGACTTCATGGTGAACGAAGGCGGTAAAAAAGTTGTGGTGGCGGGCAAATCCGCCAACGCGCCGTTGCGCACCGCTGCTGGCGTGTATTGCAATGTACGCCCATATGGCTCGATCACCAACGTGCGCTTTATGCCCGGCCTGCCCTATTCGCAGGACAACAAAAAATTCGCGGTCGACAAAGCCACCGGCAATATCCACTCGCAAATGAACACGCCGGGCGTGCGCATGGCTTATGCCGCGCGCTTGTTCCTGCAACTGGTAAACGACCGCAAGTGCATCGGCCGCGTCGCCACCAAGCCGACGCAGGCGAAAGAAGACGCGGTGAACGCCGGCATCATGCGCTGGCTGTTGCAAGGCACGAAGTTCAAGCTGAAGCGCCAGTACGCAGTGGACGCCTACGAAGAGCACAAGGAAAACGTCGACGCCATCGCGGCACTGCTGCCGAAAGACTTCAAGGCCGGCATGGAAAACTGGACTGGCGATATCTACGAGCACATCTCCGACACCAACTTTGGCTTGCTGCTGCACGACATGATCAATCACCGCGAGTGCATCGTCTACGCAACCGATCTCGACGGCGACCGCTTGACCGACCTTATGGCTGACGCACCCGATGTGCTGCGCGCTTGGGGCCAGATCGTGCTCGATCATGCCAAAACCGGCAAGGACATGAAGCAAATGTGGAAAGACATGGGCTTCACCATGACCAACGGCAAAGACATGACCAGCGTGATGTACCGCATGGAAGGCGCGCCGATTTACGAGCAGACACTGGGATCGGCTGATGCCATGCTGCTGCGCTTGCTGGCGGGCGACGAGACCGTCGGGGGTACCAAAGACCCGTACGATCCTCGCATCCACTTTGTTTTGATCAACGAGGCCTACAAAGCCGCCAACCCCGGCAACAAGCAGCTCTCTGATTGGCTCGATGCTCAGCTGGCGACGTTCGACAAGATTTATTCGTCGGGCAAGCGGCCGCGTTACATCGACGGCTACAAGGCGTTGAAAGCGGCGATCAAGCCGTGGGGCACGAACTAGGAATTTCTTCTTTGCAAGAGTATCGACAACGCCCGCCGGGGTAAATTGGCGGGCGTTGTTGTTTTAAACCGTGATTATTCTCTTTAATAAGCCCTACGGCGTGTTGTGTCAGTTCCGTCCCGTGGCGGGACGGCAGACGTTGAAAGACTTTATCGATCAGCCCGGTGTTCACGCCGCCGGGCGGCTGGATGCCGACAGCGAGGGCTTGTTGGTGCTGACTGACGATGGCGCCGAACAGCATCGCATCACCGATCCGCGGCACAAGCTGCCGAAAACGTATTGCGTGCAGGTTGAAGGTGTGCCAGATGAAGCCGCGCTGGCGTGCCTGCGTGAGGGTGTCCGGCTGAATGATGGCATGACTCAGCCAGCTGAAGCTGAACTTACCGAGGAACCGGTATGGTTACGGCCACGCAATCCGCCGGTACGCTTTCGCAAAAACATTCCCACGACATGGATCACACTCACGATCCGCGAGGGCAGAAACCGCCAGGTGCGGCGCATGACAGCAGCGGTGGGTTTCCCTACATTGCGGCTGATCCGCTGCGCTATCGGCAGCTGGACTATTGAGGGTTTGGCATCGGGTAAGCTGAAGGAATTATCGTAAGTATATGTTTTTATTGATATTTTTTTCAAATACACAAATTTGTCAACCATCCTGCTGCACGCCCGTTATTGGACGTGACCACGCAAACAGGTCAGCCGCCCAATTTCCAAAGAAAGCGGCTTTTTCACTAACCAAATGAGGAAATCAAATGAGCAAACTGTTCGCAACCCTGCTGGCTGGTGTTTTTGCTGTTGCCACCGTGACCCCGGTTATCGCGCAAGACAAGAAGGACGCGCCGAAAGCCGAAGCCAAGAAAGCTGACGCACCGAAAGCTGACGCCAAGAAAGCTGATGCGCCGAAAGCCGACGCACCGAAAGCTGACGCCAAGAAAGCTGACGACAAGAAAGACGGCGCCAAGAAGTAATTCTGACCTGTTCCGAAAAAAGGCAGGGCGTTACGCCCTGCCTTTTTTATTGCCGATTTTCCACGCCGTGCCGCCCGTCAGCCACGCGCCCAAGTAAAATATCCCCTGTGAACACGTCTACAAAAAAGCGCATCGTAGTGGGCATGTCCGGCGGCGTC
>SYEN01000508.1 GCA_005800795.1 Burkholderiales bacterium
CAAATCCTCTCGCCCCGACCAAACAAACTAAATATAGAAATATTGCTTGATTGTGCTATCCAGAACCCCGATATGCGTTAACTGTTGGTTCAGGTTACTTGGCCTATAGATCGCTGATCAACGGATGCGCTCGTGCGGAACGCAGTTCCAAGAGTATGTTTCCGAATGCTCGTGAAGCGGTCTTCCAACTTAAATGCCTCTTCTAATTTCATGCTACAATATTAAGTTGACTAGTTTTGAAATTGCCGGTATTCGTCGGGAACCGAAATTAGTTAAGTGTTGTATTTAAAGTAGTTAAAAATCCCACATCCGCGCTTTGATGTTCGCCCTTGGGTGTCCTCGTACCAGTTGGTTCGGGGATATTGCGGCGAAGCTGGCGGATGGAGGCTCAACCCAAACAGGAGCAGTTATGTCAGTCACTATGCGTGAAATGCTGGAGTGCGGCGTTCATTTTGGACACCAAACCCGGTTCTGGAATCCGCGTATGGCCCCTTATATCTTCGGCCATCGCAATAAAATCCACATCGTCAACCTTGAGAAAACGCTTGAGATGTATCAGGCGGCGATCAAGTTTACCCGCCAGTTGACTGCGAATCGCGGCACCATTCTGTTCGTGGCCACCAAGCGCCAGGCACGCGAGATCATCCGCGAGGAAGCGCTGCGCGCTGCGACGCCGTTTGTTGATGACCGCTGGCTGGGTGGCATGTTGACCAATTACAAAACGGTCAAGCAGTCGATCAAGCGTCTGAAGGACATGCAGGCGATGGTCGGAGATGGTTCGGTTGAGAAACTTATCAAGAAGGAAGCGTTGCTGTTCCAGCGCGAACTGGCCAAACTGGAGCGCAGCTTGGGCGGCATCAAAGATATGGATGGTCTGCCGGACGCGATGTTCGTGATCGATGTCGGCTATCAGAAAAACGCCGTGGCGGAAGCCAACAAACTGGGTATTCCGGTGATCGGCGTGGTGGATACCAATCACACGCCTGAAGGCGTGGATTACGTGATTCCTGGCAACGACGACTCCAGCCGCGCGATTCGGCTCTACGCGCGCGGCATGGCCGATGCGATTCTCGAAGGCCGCAACGACAGCCTTCAGGAAATCGTGACGCCGACGGGCGGCGAGGAATTCGTCGAAGTGGAAGAGGGCGAAGCCAAGTAAACAGCAGCGCGCCTCGGTGTAACAGGGTTCAACAAGGGGCTGCAGCGTGTGCGCCCCTTTTTTTTAACAGACAGGTTGGAGATTTAGCAATGGCGGAAATTACCGCAGGCATGGTTAAGGAATTGCGCGAGAAGACCGACGCGCCGATGATGGAATGCAAAAAAGCGCTGAACGAAGCGGCCGGCGACATGGGCAAAGCCGAAGAAATCCTGCGTGTAAAGCTCGGCAACAAGGCGAGCAAGGCGGCGTCGCGCGTGGCGGCCGAGGGCGTGGTGGCCACGTACATCGCGGCAGATGGCAAGTTGGGCGCGATCGTCGAAATTAATTGCGAGACGGACTTTGTGGCCAAGAACACTGATTTTCTGGCGTTCTCCAATGCGCTGGCGGGTCTGGTGGCAGCCAAGAATCCGATGGATGTTGCTGCGTTGTCGGCGCTCGATATGAGCGGTACGTCAGTCGAAGAATCCCGCAAGACGTTGGTCGGCAAACTGGGTGAAAACGTCAGCGTGCGCCGCTTTGTGCGCGTGCAGCCGAAGGGCAAGCTCGCGACGTACATCCACGGCGGCGCGAAAATCGGCGTGATGCTGGATCTCGTGGGCGGTGATGATGGCATGGGCAAGGACCTCGCCATGCATATCGCGGCCAGCAAGCCGGTGTCGCTGTCGAAAGAGCAAGTGCCTGCCGCGTTGATTCAGAAAGAGCGCGACATCGCCACCGCCAAAGCGGCCGAGTCGGGCAAGCCGGCTGACATCGTCGCCAAAATGGTGGAAGGCTCGGTGCAGAAATATCTGAAAGAAGTCACGCTGCTCGGCCAGCCGTTCGTGAAAAATGACAAGCAGACCGTTGAGCAATTGCTCAAGGGCGCGAAGGCGTCAGTCGATTCGTTCACCCTGTATATCGTGGGCGAAGGCATGGAGAAAAAGAAGGACGACTTTGCCGCCGAGGTTATGGCTGCGGTCAGTGCGGCAAATAAATAATCATTTAAAAACAGATACTTACAGGAATCCTGAAAATGCCGGATAAACCCATCTACAAGCGCATCCTCGTTAAACTGAGCGGTGAGGCGTTGATGGGGGATGACAGCTACGGCATCAATCAGGCTGTGATCGAGCGCATCGTCGGCGAGATTGGCGATGTGGCGAAAATGGGTGTTGAAATTGCGGTGGTGATCGGCGGCGGCAATATTTTCCGTGGCGTAGCACCAGCGGCGGCACAGATGGATCGCGCCACCGCCGACTATATGGGCATGCTGGCGACGATCATGAACGCGCTGGCGTTGCAGGACGCCATGCGTCGCGCTAACCTCATCAGCCGCGTACAATCGGCGCTGAATGTGGAAGCCGTGGTCGAGCCGTATATTCGCGGCAAAGCCATGCGTTACCTGGAGGAAGGCAAGATCGTGATTTTCGCGGCGGGCACCGGTAATCCGTTTTTCACCACCGATACGGCGGCGGCGTTGCGCGGCATGGAAATCAACGCCGAGCTGGTACTGAAGGCGACCAAGGTGGATGGCGTCTACAGCGCTGATCCTAAGAAGGATGCCTCGGCGGTGCGGTACAAGAAGCTCACTTTTGATGAAGCGATTATCAAGAATCTCAAGGTCATGGATGCCACCGCGCTGACGCTGTGCCGTGACCAGAAGCTGCCTATCAACGTATTCAGTATTTTCGAGACTGGAGCTCTGAAGCGCGTGGTCACCGGCGCCGACGAAGGTACCATGGTAGTGGTGTAGTCTCGCGGTTGCGCAGGTTAGCGGACGTGGGTGAAATGACAATGCGGAGGAAATCATGATTGCCGATATCAAGAAAACCGCCGAGCAGAAGATGAAAAAGTCGATCGAGTCGCTGAAGACCGATCTGGCGAAAGTACGCACGGGCCGCGCGCACGCGGGCATCCTCGATCACGTGATGGTGGATTATTACGGCACGCCGACGGCGATACCCGGTGTTGCCAGCGTGACGCTGATTGATGCGCGTACCATTGGTGTTACGCCATGGGAAAAGAAAATGACGCACGCCATAGAAAAAGCGATCCGCGACGCCGATCTGGGATTAAATCCCAGCACAACTGGCGAGATCGTGCGCGTGCCGATGCCGTCTCTCACTGAAGAGCGCCGGCGTGATCTCACCAAAATCGTTAAAGGCGAGGGCGAAAACGCGCGGGTGGCGGTGCGTAACGTGCGCCGTGATGCCAACACGCAATTGAAAGATTTGCTCAAGAAAAAATCCATCGCGGAAGACGAAGAGCGCCGTGCGCAGGACGAAATCCAGAAGCTCACCGACCGCCATATCGCCGAGATCGACAAGACCTTGCAGGCGAAAGAAGCGGAACTGATGGCTGTCTGACCCGGAACGTCTGTGGCCAAGCTCCCGAGTTCCACGCAGGTTATTCCTGACGCACCGCGCGTGCCGCGTCATCTTCCCGCGTGGCTGCGGGAATGGTCTATGTCGACGAATTCGCCGGCCAGCAGAATGTGTTCGGCTGGCACATGTGGACGCAAGCCTTGATCGACGGCAAGTG
>SYEN01000509.1 GCA_005800795.1 Burkholderiales bacterium
ACCACAAGAAGGGCGAGAAAGTCAGCGGCCAGATCAAATCGATCACCGACTTCGGCATTTTTGTCGGCCTTACCGGAGCCATCGACGGACTGGTGCACTTGTCTGATCTGTCATGGTCGTTGCCCGGCGAGGAGGCCGTGCGCAACTACAAAAAAGGTGACGAAGTCGAAGCTGTGGTGCTGGCCATCGATGTTGAGCGCGAGCGCATTTCGCTCGGCGTCAAACAGAGGGACGGCGACCCGTTTACGAATTTCGTGTCAACCAACGACAAAAATTCGATAGTGCAGGGTACGGTAAAATCTCTCGACGCCAAGGGCGCCGTGATACAGTTGGTGGGTGATATTGAAGCCTACTTGCGGGCATCTGAAGTGGCGCGTGACCGGGTGGAAGACATCCGCACGCATTTGAAGGAAGGTGATTCGGTAACGGCGATGATCATTAATATTGATCGCAAGAACCGTTCGATCAACTTGTCGATCAAGGCGAAAGACCTTGCGGAGGAGTCGGCGGCGATGCAAAAAGTCGCAGCCGATAGCAAGTCGGCAAGCACCGGGACCACCAATCTCGGCGCGTTGCTAAAGGCAAAGTTGGATACGGCAAGTAACCAACAATAGGCTCAATAACAGGCTTAAAACAGGGTAAGGGAGTATTATGAACAAGTCGGAGCTGATCGCTAAACTTGTGGCGCGTTTTCCCCAGTTGGTGGCGAAGGACGCCGAACTAGCGGTGAAAATGATTCTGGATGCGATGGGTAAGAGTCTCGCTGCTGGGCAGCGCATTGAGATTCGCGGGTTTGGCAGTTTTGGTCTGAATTTCCGGCCGCCGCGTATAGGGCGCAATCCCAAATCCGGCGACCGGGTGCAGGTGCCCGCGAAACACGTGCCGCACTTCAAGGCAGGTAAGGAATTGCGTGATCGCGTGGATGTGCGCAAGTAGCTGCGGCAGCCATTTTCGCCAAGGTCAAAGTATCAACTGCGCGTTGTATCTCGCGGCAGTTTCGGCAGTTGCGCTGAAACGGCATGATCGAAAGATCATGCCGTTTTTTGCTGGTGCTGGTGCCACGCGATTTGTGTATTCTCAATTCCGCGAGCCGCGATGAAAGTCCTGTTTCTCGTGGTCAAGGTGGTACTCTTTCTACTGGCACTCACGTTTGCCGTTAAGAATACCGATCAAGTGTCCGTGCGGTACTACCTCGGCTTGCAGTGGCAGGCGCCGCTGATTTTTGTGATTCTTGTGGTATTTTCTCTGGGCGCGGTGGCGGGCGTGTTCGCAAGTCTCGCGCATATCGTACGTTTGCGGCGTGATTTGTCGCGAACGCAGCGGGAACTGGGCGATGCACGCAAGGTCGTACCGTCAGAATCCGCTGCGGCGCAAGCTGTCTCCGTGTCGCCTGCGGTGGCATCGGCGGTTCCGCCGGCTGCGGGTGCGTTGTAACGCGGGGCGCTTCGCTGTGGAAATTGAATATTGGTGGCTGCTTGCGCTGCCGCTTTTTTTCGGGCTGGGCTGGGGCGCTGCGCGCATCGATATCCGCCATTTGCTTTCGGAATCGCGCGCGCTGCCAACTTCCTATTTCAAGGGGCTGAATTTTCTGCTCAACGAGCAGCCCGACAAGGCAATCGAAGCCTTTATTGAAGTGGTCAAAGTTGACCCGCAAACCATCGAATTGCATTTTGCGCTGGGCAGTCTTTTCAGGCGCCGCGGCGAAGTCGAGCGCGCGATACGCATGCACCAGAATCTGGTGGCGCGTCCGGATCTGGCCAAGGTGCAGAAAACCCAGGCACTGTACGAACTGGCACAGGATTATCTCAAGGCCGGTTTGCTGGATCGCGCCGAGGAGCTTTTCCTCAAACTCGAACACACGCAGTATGCCGAGGCTGTGCTGAAATTTCTGCTGGAGATTTATGAGCAGGAAAAAGACTGGCAGAAGGCCATTGTGATCGCCGGTAATCTGGAGAAGGTAACCGGCCATTCGCGCCAGAAAGACATCGCCAATTTTTATTGTGAAATGGCCAGCAGCGAAATCATGCATACGCGGGCAGAGGCAGCGCGGTCGCATCTGGATCATGCGTTGTCGCATCACCGTTTGTGCGTACGTGCGAATCTGCTACTGGGCGACGTGGAGCACTCGCAGGGCAAGCTCGATGCGGCGGTGGCGGCATGGAAGCGCATCGAGACGCAGAATCCCGATTATCTGTCGTTGGTGGCCGAGCGCATGTATCGCGTATTCAAACAGCAGGACAAAGCTGCAGAGGGCATCACGCTGCTGCGCGGCTATCTGGCGAAATATCCTTCGCTCGATCTGCTCAACACGGTGTTTGACGGCCTGCTTGAATCAAAGGGTGCGGAAGCAGCCTACGCGCTGGTGCGAGATGAACTGCGCCGCTCACCGACCTTGTTGGGGCTGGATAAGCTGCTGGAAGCGCAGCTGCTGGACGCACCTGCCGAGCGGCGGCAGGATCTGGAAATCACCAAAATGCTGGTGCATCAGCATACGCGCGGGCTGGCGATGTATAAATGCGACCATTGCGGTTTTCGCGCGCGGCAGTTTTACTGGCACTGTCCCGCGTGCGCGTCGTGGGAAACCTACTCACCCCGCCGTACCGAAGAAAAAGGCCTGCCTGCATGAGCAATACGAGTAGTATCGCCTTGAACGACCCCAAAATCATTGTCGCGCTGGATTACGCGACTGCGCCACCTGCGCATGAAATCGCCGCGCGGCTGGATCCCGCACTGTGCCGCGTGAAGGTCGGCAAGGAACTCTTTACGGCGGCGGGCCCGGTGCTGGTGGAATCGCTGGTGGCGCGCGGTTTTGGCGTGTTTCTCGATTTGAAGTTTCACGACATTCCCAACACCGTGGCAAGCGCGTGCAAAGCCGCCGCTAAACTGGGCGTGTGGATGATGAATGTGCACGCGTCGGGCGGCAGCGGTATGTTGCGCGCCGCACGCGAGGCAGTCGCTGGAGAGTCGCAGCAGCCCAAGTTGATAGCGGTGACCGTGCTGACCAGTCTTGCGCAAAGTGACCTTACCGACATCGGAATGCAAGGCGATCCCGCTACCGTGGTGTTGCGTCTGGCACGCCTGGCGCAAGGCGCGGGGCTGGACGGTGTGGTGTGCTCAGCGCAGGAGGCGCGTGCGTTACGTGCTGCTTGTGGCGCGGCGTTTAATTTGGTGACGCCGGGCATCCGGCTTGCGGACACCTCGGCCACACCCGCAGGGGACGATCAAAAGCGGGTGATGACGCCGCGAGCGGCGTTGGATGCGGGCGCGGATTATCTGGTGATCGGCCGACCCATCACCCAATCCGCCGACCCGATTGCGGCGTTGCAGCGCATACAACGCGAGATTGCAGCAGGCACCACATGAGTCTTGCCGCGTTTAAAAAAGCCCGCGTTCTGGTGGTGGGCGATGTGATGCTGGATCGGTATTGGTTCGGCGATGTCGCACGTATTTCGCCCGAGGCGCCGGTGCCGGTGGTGCACGTCAAACGCAGCGAGGCGCGTCCGGGCGGCGCGGC
>SYEN01000510.1 GCA_005800795.1 Burkholderiales bacterium
CCGATGGCGCGCAAAAACGTCGCCGTGTGAAAGGTGCCTGCGCCGACTTCCATGTCGTACGATTGCAGCAGCGCACAGCCATTGCGATCCCAGTAGTGGTTCAGCGCGAGAATCAAATGCTGAAAGGTTTGCATCGAAAACCCATTCGTAAACCCGTGATTTTACAGCGATTTTGGCGAGGCTTCACTGCGCGGCATGCGCCAGGCTACAAGCAACATCAGCACCATCAGCAGCAACAGGGCGTAATTGCCCCAGCGCACATACGGTGTTACACCTGCGTAGCCGCGCACGCTGTGCGTAAGGATCGCAGATTCAAACTGTGGCGCAACCTTTTCCACAACGCCGCGCGGATTGACGACAGCGGTCATGCCGGTGTTGGTGGCACGCAGCATATACCGGCCGGTTTCCAGCGCGCGCGCTTGCGAGATTTGCAGATGCTGCTCCGGCGCGATCGAGCGCCCAAACCACGCGACATTGCTCATGTTTACCAGTAATGTCGCTTGCGGCAGTTGGCGGATGATTTCTTCACCGAAGACGTCTTCGTAGCAGATATTGACCGCCACTTTTTGCCCCGCGACGTCCAATGGCCGTTGGTCGACGGCGCCGCGCGAAAAATCCTGCAACGGAATGGCAAGTACGTTGACGATCCACGCCAGCACCGACCGTAACGGAATGAATTCGCCGAACGGCACCAGATGTGACTTGCGGTAGTACTGTTGCGGCGAAGCGCCCAATGAAAAGGTGGTGTTGAAATAGCTACCGTCGGGATTGCGCTCCGGCACGCCGATCAGTACGTCGCCGTTGCTCCGTTTGGCGTGGGCGGCGATGGCATCCATATAATCCGGCGGCACCTGGTGCAGGAACAGCGGCAAGGCTGTCTCCGGCAGCACGATGAGCCGAGCGTCGCTTTGGCTGATCATTTTCGCATAGGTTTTCAGCGTCGCCCGCATCTGGTCTTCGCGCCATTTCATGTCCTGAGCAACGTTGCCTTGCAACAGGCTCACGCTGACCGGAGCGCCAGCAGGTTGCGTCCATTCGATGTGTTTCAACGCATAGCCCGTCATACCCAGCGCCACGAAACCCGCGATGGCTGCGCGATGCGTCTTACGCGCTTCACCCCGGCGCGCAGCTATCAACGCTACCGCGCCCGCCATCACCGCCACGATGAGACTGACGCCGTAAACGCCCAGAACCGGCGCAAAACCCGCCAGTGGACTGCCCGGAATCTGCGAATAGCCGATGCTGTTCCACGGAAAGCCGGTGAATATCCAGCTCCTGATCCATTCCGACATCGCCCACAACGCGGGAGCGAGCAGCAACAGCTTTACAGTCATCGAGCACCCGCTTCGCACGACTGCGTAACCGGTCAACGCGGGAAACAAACCAAGAAACGCGCAGAAAAGCAGTGTCGCGCTCGCTGCCAGTGGCATCGGCATCGCGCCGAAGGTGTGCAGGCTGACGTAGATCCACGATACGCCCGCGAGAAAAAACCCGAGGCCAAACCACCAGCCGTCATTGAAGGCCATACGCGGTGTTGCCGCTTGCGACCACTGCCAGAACAGCAGGGCAAGGGTGATGAACGGAACGGGGGGTGCGTGAAAGGGAGCGAAGCCGAGAACGGTGATTACGCCCGCCACAAACATCAGTAGGACGGACTTCTTGCCCACGAACTATACCATCTTCTTCTTGACCACCTGCAATAAATGCATGCGCCGGCTGTCCGCGCGCAGTACCTTGACCGACAGGTTGTCGAAGCTGATTTGCTCGCCGCGATTGGGGATGCGACCGAAGCGCTTCAACACCAGGCCGCCGATGGTGTCGAATTCGTCATCGCCATAGTCCGTTCCAAAAATCTCATTAAAATCAGATAGTTCCGTAAGGGCTTTGACGCGGTACTGGCCGCCGCGTTCCTCGACGATTTTCTCATCCACCTCGTCGATGTCGTGTTCGTCTTCAATGTCACCGACAATCTGTTCCAGCACATCTTCAATGGTCACCAGGCCTGCGACGCCACCATATTCATCCACCACGATGGCGATGTGATTGCGGCTCGCGCGAAACTCCTTCAGCAGCACATTCAGCGGCTTCGATTCCGGTATGAACACCGCCGGGCGCAGCATGTCACGTACGTTGAATTCTTCCTCGCCCGCGTAGTACCCCAGCAAATCCTTGGCGAGCAGAATGCCGATGACGTTGTCTTTGTTCTCGCCGATCACCGGAAAGCGCGAATGTGCGGTTTCCATCACCGTCGGAATAAAAACCGCAGGCGAATCTGCGATATCGATCACATCCATTTGCGAGCGTGGAATCATGATGTCGCGCGCCTGCATTTCCGAAACCTGCAGTACGCCTTCGATCATGGTCAGTGCGTCAGCATCCAGCAGATTGCGCTCGTAGGCCGTATGCAGCAGGTGCAGCAACTGCTCGCGGTCTTCCGGCTCGCGCATCAGGAATGCCGAGATGCGGTCGAGCACGGAGGGTTTATCGTGGGAGTCGCTGGGCATGGTCATTGATAGGGATCAGCATAACCCAATTTTGCCATGATCCGCGTTTCCAGCCGCTCCATCTCCGCCGCGTCACGCGCGTTTTCGTGATCGTAGCCTTGCAGATGCAACACGCCGTGCACCGTTAAATGCGCGTAATGTGAGGCCAGCGATTTTATTTGTGCCCGCGCTTCGCGCGCGACCACCGGCGCGCACAGTGCGAGATCACCTTCAAAGGGGGCTTTGTCTCGAAAAATAAACGTCAGCACGTTGGTGGCGTAATTTTTCGCGCGGAAATTGCGATTCAGTGCCAGTCCCTCGGCTTGCCCCGTGACGCGAATGGTGATGCGCGCATCGTGCTCAAGCGTGGCTTGCGCCCATTTGCGAAACTGCACGCGGGATGGCTTGCCGGTGGCGGAAACGGCGTATTGCACCGCCAGATTTAATCGCGGACGTGCGCCATCGCTCATGACGCGGGTCCACGCGGCGCGTCTCGTGGCACGTCTTTCTGCGGCTTGCGAGCTTCATACGCGTTGACGATGCGTTGCACCAGCGGGTGGCGCACCACATCTTCCGCGCCAAAATAGGTGAATGCGATACCGCGCACACGTTTCAGAATTTCGTGCGCGTCAATGAGGCCGCTTTTCTGGCCTTTGGCTAGATCAATTTGCGTGACGTCACCCGTCACCACCAAGCGGCTGCCGAAGCCGATGCGCGTC
>SYEN01000511.1 GCA_005800795.1 Burkholderiales bacterium
CACCGGCGCGGGCATCGCCTACTTCATGTTCACCGCATGCCTGTCGCGCAACCTCGAAGCCCTGCGCGTGGTGGCACGCTACGTGATTCTCGCCGACTGGATATTCACCGCCACCGCCGTGGTGCTGCAGCCGATCACCGGCGTGTGGATGATGATTGAGCGTGGCTGGTCGTTTAACTCGCCCTGGTTTTTGATGACCACCGCGCTTTACGTGGCCACCGGCGCCTGCTGGATACCGGTGGTGGTTCTGCAATACCGTATGGCGCGGCTGGCGAATGCTGCAACGAGCTTCGAGGCATTGGGGTCTGAATTCACCCTTGCGTTTCGCTGGTGGGTGGCGTTGGGCGTGCCGGCGTTTGCGATGGTGTTGGCACTTTACGCGATAATGATATTCAAGCCGGGGCTGTGAAATATCAATAAAAACAAATAGTTACGATTAATTCTTCAAAACGGGCAAGGAACCGCGTGTTACCCGGCGCGCCAAAACAAAACCCCGCCTTAGCGGGGTTTTGAAGAAGACAGCAGAAATCCTTACACTGCTTTTTGCTTTCTGCGGCGAGCGGCAAAACCCAGCAAGCCCAAGCCGGCAATCATCATGGCGTAGGTTTCGGGTTCGGGCACTGCGGACATGTTGCTGAATTCTGTTCTTAACGCCCCATCGGCCAAAGTTCCTTCCGGAGACCCGCCATAGGCGTATAGCCGACTGGTATCGATACCAGTGTAATCCGCTTGGAAGAACGACACATAACGATTTGACGCAGTCAGCCCAAACACATCAACGTGCATCAGCAGATTGCCGGCTAACGGGTTGTAATTGAATGTATTTCCCGTAAAGGAAAGCACCGACGGCATGCTGCCGCTAACATTGAAAGTTCCAAATAGCTGCGAATCGCCGCCGATATTGTTGGCCCACACGCCGTCCAATCCGTTGACGGCAGCACTGGTCGTCGAAAAACTAATGGTATAACTGGCGGAATCCATCAAGCTAGGAATACTCTGAAAAAAGCTGATGGTGTTAAAACTCAGCGGTCCGGAAAACGCTGTAGAGGAATATACCTGTTGATAGGTGGAGCCGGTGCCGCCTAAATCACTGGCAAGACAGCTGAAGGGGTAACAATTCGGGTCATCGTTATTACCTACCGTCACCGAAGCCGCATGGGCCGGCAACGCGCACACAGCCGCCAAGGCTATGGCCGCTGCTAAAGAATTAGATTGCACAATTTTTTTGATGTTGCTCATGAAAGTCTCCTAGGACTAGTTGTGGATCATTCAAATCGTCGAATCTGGGGAAAATCCTACGGTCTTCCGCCGAAAGTGCAATAGCCCGTTTGGTCTAATTTCGGACTTATTACCGGTTCAAGCGCAAATTTTTCTAATTAATAGCGCGAAAATGGTTAATTGGCCGACATGGCCGAGTAAGAATTTGGAGTGTTCACAAATTGTTTATGCCGGTTGGTTGATGGTACGCGGATAGAACAGATTCGCCAGTGCCTGGAACAGGGGGTGGGTAACGCTTTCAACGCTATATGTTACAAAAAGGGTGTGGGCCGGGAGTATTATGCTGCCCACATTGCACCACGAATAAACGTCGCATAAGGAGACCTCACGAATGCTACTGATATCCAGACGCGCATGGCTCGCTCGAATCGCTGGCAGCAGCGCCGCTTTGGCCGCAGGAATGGGCTATATGCGTGAGGCGCTGGCGCAGGGTGACATCAAGCCGGGTGTCGCCCGTGTCAGCGGCGATGTGCGCGTTAACGGTAAACCGGCGCCGGTGGTTACGCAGGTCGGTGCCGGCGATGTCATCGAAACCGGGCGTGGCAATGTGGTCTTGGTGGTAAACCGCGATGCTTATATAGTCCGTGCGGGCAGCAAGCTGGAATTCGGCGGCGGCGCGAGCAAGGTGGAGCGGGGCACGCTGTAACTGCTGGCGGGCAAAGTGCTGTCGGTGTTTGTGCCGGGCAACCGCGTTACGGTGGCTACGCGCACCGCGACCATCGGCATACGGGGCACGGGGCTGTATCTTGAGTGTGTGCCCGACTGCACGTACGCCTGCACCTGCTACGGCATGACGCAACTGGATCCCGTGGCTGATCCGAAGCGCGGCGAGACGGTGAAGGCGACGTATCACGATTCGCCGCGCTACATTTACGCCTCGGCGAGCCTATCGAAAAAGGGCTTGCTGATCGAGCCAGCGCCGGTAGTCAATCACACCGACGCGGAGTTGATTCTGCTGGAAGGCTTGGTCGGGCGTAAGGTGCCGTTCGAGGGTGGGAAGTATTAGTTCAGGCGCCGTCCGCTGCAGGCCGCCCGAACAGCTCGCGTATCGAAGCGCGCACGCGTTTTAACCCGCGCCACAGCTTGGGCAGCAACCAGATCGCCAGTATAAAAAACACGATCAAAAAGCCGAGGAACACCATCGGGTAAACCAGTGCCGTCCACACCGCGCCGATGGATAGCGCGTCTTCGCTGAACGAGGCGGTCCAGTTGCTGAAGGGTTCTGGCGAGGTGTTGATCAGCGCGCGTGTGCTGGCTTTGGTGACGTGGCTGCCCGCCGCCACCGTGCCGCCAAGTATGCCCGCCGCGATGGTAAGGCCGGGATCGCCGCTGGCTGCGGCGGCCGCGGCCAACAGCGCGCCAGCCGGGATGCGCACAAAGGTGTGTGCGGCATCCCACACCGAATCAAAGCCGGGGATTTTGTCGGCGAGGAACTCGACCAGAAACATGAAGCCTGCCGCGCTCATTACCCAGCCGTTGCCCAGCGTTTGCAGATTGGCGGGCAGCGTGTAGACGCCGAAAAATTGCAGCAGTCCCAGAAAAAACACCACGGCGTAAAGGCGCACACCGCTGGCCCAGCCGAGCCCGGCGGCGGTTGCTAATGAGGCGATGGCTTCCATGAATTCCTCCTGCTTCGCGATACACGATCAACGCGCTGAGTGTAGCGCGGTGTACGCAGGCGCGCCACGCATGCCGCCCATGGAACGCGTATGATGGCATCGCGTGTTTTTACGCCATTGCGAGAATATTTAAAAATATCCATTAAAACAGACACTTACAATTTTCGGCCATGATAAAACTCTATCAGTTTCCGCCCGCCTACGGCCTGCCGAACATGAGTCCGTTTTGTATGAAAGTCGAAACCTATCTGCGCATGGCGGGCTTGCCGTACGAGTGTCCGCGCAACGCGGATATATTCAAATCGCCCAAGGGCAAGATGCCGTATATCGAGGACACCGGCCCGGCAAACGGAACAAGCGGAAAAATCATTGCCGACTCCACCTTCATCATCGATTATCTGAAGGCCACCTACGGCGACAAGCTCGACGCGAATCTCACGCCGCGCCAGCGCGCGCGGGGTGTGGTGATCCAGCGCACCATCGAGGAGAGTCTCTACTGGCCAGTGGTGTACTCGCGCTGGATCGAGGATGTGGGTTACGAGACGGTGAAGGAAGCGGCGTTCTCACGCATGAAGTTTCCGCTGCGGCAAATCGTGCCGGTAATGGCACGGCGCGGCTTGCGCAAGGAACTCTACGAACAGGGCACAGGCCGCCACAGCCGCGACGAGATTTACGCCATCGGTTGCCGCGATGTGGTGGCGCTGTCGGAGCTGCTGGGTGACCAGCAATTTTTTCTGGGCGATGAACCGACGTCCATTGACGCGACGGGCTACGGTTTTTTTGCGAATCTGCTGTGGGTCAACATTGATTTGCCGATACGGCAACAGGCGCAAAAATTGCCGAATCTGGAGGCTTATTGCCAGCGGATGAAGTCGAGATACTTCGGCTGAATATTTCGCATGAGATTTTGCGCGATTGTTACGATTGTGTAATCCAATCTACACAGACTCGCGTACTGCAAAAATAGGCATTGTCACTACGTGGTTTTTGACCTACGCTGTGTGTGCTGCTGACGTTTCCATTCATCGCAAACTTGGGGGTTACCATGGCTGAAGAAAACATGCCGGATTTCTCGGATGTCAATGCAGGATCCAGTTCCACTGCAGAAAGAATTTATGAAGTCAAAGCGGGCGACACCCTTTCGAAAATCGCCAAGCAGGAATACGGTGATGCGAATGCCTACATGGTTATCTTCGAGGCCAACAAGGACATTCTGAAAAATCCCAATCTGATTCACCCGGGGCAAAAACTCAAGATTCCACCGAAGTAAATTTTTGTGGCACCTGATTTGGCATCAAAAACCTGCCGGACATTCATTGAACGCAAATTGAACTTGAACGCATAAGGAACCATCATGACTCGCACCATTTCCTGTATCGTCACCGCGGCACTGCTGCTGGGCTTGGCCGGCTGCAAAAAAGAAGCGCCACCGCCACCCCCGCCGCCACCCGCACCGGCGCCCAAGGTCGAAGCACCGCCGCCCGCGCTTGCCCCCGTCGCTGTTGCGAATATTACGCTGGGCAAGGCCATCGGCGCTGACAAGAAGGTTACGGCTGCCATGGATACGTTCGCCAAGGGCGATACGATTTACGCGTCCATCGATACTACCGGTGAGGGGGCGGCAACGCTGAAAGCCAAGTGGACGTATCACAAGGGCGATAAGAAGGCCGACGTGAGCGAATCGACCGACACCATCAATGCCAAAGGGCCTGCGACGACCGAGTTTCACGTCAATAAACCCAGCGGCTGGCCGCCCGGCGATTATCAGGTGGAAATCATGCTGGGCGATAAATCCGCTGGTGTTAAAAAGTTCACCGTGAAATAACGGCTGCACGGTACGGCAAAACGGGGATGCCTCGGCATCCCCGTTTTTTCTGAGCCTGAACCTGCGCGAGTTCGACTACACCGAGAATCTAACGGTGCGGTGCTGCGTCGCTCACGCCTGCCCGCACATACAAGGGGCGCATGTACTCCCGCAGCAACGGCATGCGATACAAGAGCCACGCTGCGCCAGCGGCACACACCGAGCCGAAGATCGCCAGTGCATACGGCGCGCCGATTTTAGCCGCCAGTGCGCCAGCCGCGAGGCACCCCAGCGGATGCACGCCCATGAAAGCGATGATGTAATAACTGGTGACGCGGCCGCGCTTTTCGGCGTCGCACACGACCTGAATGATGGTGTTGACCGCCATCGCAGTGGCGATTACGCCGAACCCCAATACCAACATGCAGACGAGCGACAGCCACAGCAGACGTGAAAACGTGAAAATCGTCAGCGCGATACCGGCGATGCCGGGGCCTATGGCAGCCCAGCGCATCAGCCCCTGTATGCGCGGTCGCGCGGCCAGATAGGCCATGCCCAACAGGCCGCCAACGCCAGCCGCGCCCACCAGAAAGCCGAACATGGATGCGCCGCCGCCGAATATTTCCGCCGCGAAAATCGGCATCAGCGCCTGGTAGGGTGTGATGGCAAAACTCATCAGCGCCATCATCGGCAGCAAGTAACGCAGCGGCTTAAGGCTCCACGTATAGCGTGCGCCGTCGGCGATGCCGGCCCACACGTTTTCCTTCGGTTTCGTGGGCGGCAGCGGGGCCGCGCCGATCAGCAGCAGGCTGCCGATCAGCCACAGCTTGGTGATGGCATTGAAGGCGAAACAAAACGCCTCGCTGAAATACGCGAGCAGCAGACCCGCGATGGTGGGGCCGATCATGCGCCCGGCGTTTTGCATGCCGCCGCTGAAGGCGATGGCGCTGGGTAAATCGTTTTTGATGGTGACCAGCTCCGGCGTGTACAACGAACGCACCGGCGTTTCCAGTGCCTGCACAATGCCCAGCAGCATCGCCAGCGTAATCACATGCCACACGTTGACGTTCGCACCGCCCGCCCATGTCACCCAGGCGAGCAACAGCGACAACATGGCAGTGATGATCTGCGTGACAACCAGTGTCTTGCAGCGGTCGAAGCGGTCAGCCCAAACGCCACCGAACGGCGCGAGAAAAAATATTGCGATCTGCCCGGCGAACCCGGTAATGCCCAGCAGCAGCGCCGAGCCGGTGAGGCGGTACACCAGCCAACTGACTGCGATCTGCTGTACCCACATACCGATCAGGCCGATGGATTGGCCGGCAAAATACTTGCGGTAGTTCGGGTGGTTAAAGGCGCGCAAGGCGTGGTGCATGACTAAAAGCCTTGCGAAAAGTGTTTAAAAACAAATACTTATGAGTATATTGCCTTGAGAGCTATTTTGAAACTTGCTTAGGCCAGTTTAGCCAACTGCGCATTGATATCCGCCAGCGTCTTTTCAAAATTAGCAAGGCGTTCGCGTTCCTGTGCCACCACGGCGGGTGGCGCCTTGTCGACAAATTTCGCGTTCGACAGCTTGCCATGGGCCTTGGTGATCTCGCCGCTGATGCGGGCCTGTTCTTTTTCGAGGCGTGTTTTTTCGGCGGCTTTGTCGATCTCGACTTTCAGCATCAGCTTGAACGCACCTACGATGGACACGGGCGCGTCGGCTCCGGGCAGCGTGTCGACGATCTGCACATCGGTCAGCCGCGCGAGCGACGTCATATACGGCGAGTAAGCCGCGAGTTGCACAGCATCACCTTGCGCAATCAGAGGTACCTTGGTGCCAGGCTGCAGGTTCATTTCGCTGCGCAGCGTGCGGCAGGCGTTGATGAGTTGCTTAAGCGCCTCGATATCGGATTCAGCGGCGGCATCGATCTTGGCCGGCTCGCTTTGCGGATAGCGTTGCAGCATAATCGACTTGCCATTCTTGCTGGCGAGGGGCGCCACGATCTGCCAAAGTTCCTCGGTGATAAACGGTATCACCGGATGTGCCAGGCGCAGTGTCGATTCCAGCACACGCACCAGTGTACGGCGCGTGGCGCGCTGCCGCGCCTCGTTGCCCGATTGCATTTGAACCTTGGCGAGTTCCACGTACCAATCGCAGTACTCATCCCACACCAGTTCGTAGATTGCGCGCGCGAGATTGTCGAAACGATACTCGCCGAACGCTTTGGCGACTTCGGCCTCGGCACGTTGCAAACGGCTGATAATCCAGCGGTCTGCCGTGGAAAATTCCAGCGGGGCTGATTCGTCGAGGCCCACATCCTTGCCATCACAATTCATTAGCACAAAGCGCGTGGCATTCCACAGTTTATTGCAGAAGTTGCGATAGCCGTCGCAGCGTTGCAAATCAAACTTGATGTCGCGGCCCGGCGAGGCGAGGCTGGCGAAAGTAAAGCGCAGCGCGTCGGTGCCGAACGCGGCGATGCCGTCAGGAAAATGTTTTTTGGTGGTTGCGGTGATCTTCTCGGCTTGGCGCGGATCCATCAGGTTGGCGGTACGCTTGGCCACCAGTGCGTCGAGCGTGATGCCATCGACGATATCTAGCGGGTCGAGCACGTTGCCTTTCGACTTGG
>SYEN01000512.1 GCA_005800795.1 Burkholderiales bacterium
GCGGCAGGCGCTGCCCGCGCTGGCGGCGCTCGCCGAAGGCATCGGCGATCCGTTGGTGCGCAATCGCGGCACTTTGGGCGGTTCGATGGCCAATGCCGATCCGGCCGCTGATTACCCGGCGGCAGTGTTGGGCCTGAACGCAACCGTCGTCACGCAAAAACGCACCATTGCGGCCGATGATTTTTTCGAGGGCGTGTTTGAAACGGCATTGCTGCCCGGCGAGATCATCATCGCAGTACGATTTCCTCTGCCGCCACGTGCGGCCTATGCCAAGTACCGTCACCCCGCGTCGCGCTTTGCGCTGGTGGGTGTGTTCGTTGCGCAAACGCCCGGTGGCGTGCGCGTGGCAGTAACCGGAGCGGCCTCTTCGGTGTTTCGTTTCACTGCTGCTGAAGCAGCCCTCACGAAACGGTTTGACGCCACTGCGATGGATGGCATCACACTCAATGCCGAGGGCCTGAATTCGGACATTCATGCCAGCGCCGAATACCGCGCGCATGCCGTGGTTGAGATGGCAAAGCGCGCCGTGGCCACGGCAGTGGCCTAGGCTTCGAAGCCGTGCCGCACCCGCGCAAAGCCACAGCATCGGCCAACCAATAAATTATCAATAAAATCAATTACTTACATATATGAACACTTCTGCTGAAAAGCCACGCAATCAACGGATAGGCCAACCGGTACGGCGCAAGGAAGACCTGCGGCTCATCACCGGCAAGGGCCGCTTTAGTGACGACGTGAATTGGCCGAATCAGGCCTACGCGGTTTTTCTGCGCTCGCCGCACGCGCACGCACGCATCAGCGCGATCGACACGCGTGCTGCACTCGCGATTCCCGGCGTGCTTGCCGTGCTTACCAGCAAGGAACTTTTGGCTGATGGCCTGAAGCCCCTGCCGCATGTCCCTGACTCCGCCAACCCGCACGAACCTAACCTCGTGAGCCCGCCTGGCTTCAAGGAAATGATCGCGCCACATTACCCGCTGGCTGTCGACAAAGCGCGCTACGTGGGCGAAGCAGTGGCCATCGTCATTGCCGAAAGTGTGAATCTTGCCAAGGACGCGACAGAAGCCGTCGAGGTTGATTACGACGTGTTGCCGTCCGTTACAGCCACGCCAGCCGCCGCGCAACCCGGCGCCCCCAAACTATGGGATAGCCCGGATTCCAATATCAGCATCGATGCCGAAGTTGGCGATAAGGCCGCGACCGAAGCCGCGTTCGCGCGCGCCCGGCACATTGCCCAATTTGAAACCCAGGTCAACCGCGTAACCGGCGTGCCGATGGAGCCGCGCGCGGCAGTGGCGCAATACGACGCCGCAACGCACCGGTATACCCTGCACGCCGGCAGCGGCGGCGCGGTGCGCTTGAAAGAAGACCTGGCGAAAATACTCGATGTACCGGCTCAGGATGTGCGCGTGCTGATGGACGACATTGGCGGCAACTTCGGCACGCGCGGCATGATTTATCCGGAGTTCGGCGCGGTGACGTGGGCCGCACGCCGCGTGGGCCGGCCAGTGAAGTGGACGTGTGAACGCAGCGAAGCGTTTCTCTCTGACTATCAGGCACGCGATCTCGTGGTCACCGCGGAACTGGCACTCGATGGCGAAGGCAACTTTCTCGCCATGCGCGGCTCAAATTTGAGCAACGTCGGTTCGGTCCCCTCCAACTACGGGCAGCTCAAAAAAGGCGTGGAAATCATGACCAGCCTTTACCGCGTGCCGTGTGCGTATTTCAAGGCGCGCGGCGTGGTGAGCAACACCATGATCACCCGCCCCTATCGCAGTTCGGGCCGGCCCGAAGTGATGTACATCATGGAGCGCCTGATCGACATCGCCGCGTTGGATTTCGGTTTCGACCGGCAGGCTTTGCGCCGCCGCAATTTGTTGAAGTCGCACGAACTGCCGTATACCAACGCCTTCGGCATGGTATACGACAGCGGCGATTACCACGACGCCATGGAGAAAGCCTTCACGCTCGGCGACTGGGCGGGTTTTCCCAAACGCCGCGCCGAGGCCAAATCGCGCGGCAAACTGCGCGGCATCGGCACAGCCAATTACGTTGACACCGCCACCGGCGTGCCACGCGAACGCGCCGAGATTACCGTGCACGACGATGGCCGCGTGGACGTGGTGCTCGGCATCGTCTCCAATGGCCAGGGACACGAGACCTCGTTCGCGCAATTGATCAACGAGTGGCTCGACGTGTCCATTGAAAAGGTGCGCCTCATCGTCGGCGACACCGACATCGTGCAAGTGGGCGGCGGCACACACTCCGGCCGCGGCCTGCGGCTGGGCAGCATCGTGATGTGGAATGCGTCGAACAAAATCATCGAAAAAGGCAAGCGCATCGCTGCACGTCTGATGGAATGCGACCCCAGCGTGGTGCAATACTCGCGGGGAATATTCACTGCGCAGGGCGCGGAGCTATCCCGCTCGTTGACCGAAGTCGCCGCTGCCGCGCAACGCCTGCCCGACCTGCCCGAGGATTTGCGCGGCCCCCTCGCGGCATTCAGCGACGAAACCATTCACATCCCGAGCTTCCCTTATGGCTGCCACGTAGTGGAAGTGGAAATCGACCCCGCGCTGGGCACACTGGAAATCGTAAAATACTCAGCAGTCGACGACGTCGGCCTCGCAGTGAACCCGATGATCGTCCACGGCCAGGTGCACGGTGCCATCGCACAGGGTGTGGGTCAGGCGCTGTGGGAAAATATTCATTACGACCCGGCGAGCGGGCAACTCTTAAGCGGCTCATTCATGGATTACGCCATGCCGCGCGCGGATCAACTGCCGTCGTTTATGGCTGAATTCACCGAGATACCCTGCACCACCCACCCCCTTGGCATCCGCCCCGGCGGCGAAGGCGGCACCACACCCGCGCTGGGCGTGATGATCAACGCAGTGGTGGATGCGCTGAGCGAGTTTGGCGTGAAGCACGTTGAGATGCCGGCCACGCCGGAGCGGATTTGGCGGGCTATGCAGGCATCGAAAAATTTGCCTGACGTAGCAGCTAACGCATAAGGAGCGAAGCATGGGCACCGCAGATGCCGCTGTGCTGGAGACATCCGCCACGCAGGCTGACCAGACACTGGCGAAACAATGGCTTGACCAATTTGAATCTGCACTGCAAAGCGGCCATCAAGCCACGCTAGCGGCGCTGTTCTTGCAAGACGGACACTGGCGCGATATGTACGCATTTACCTGGACGCTTACACCGTGCCAGGGATCAGATGCCATTGCAACCCTGCTGCTGGGCAGGCAGACGGAAACCCAGGCATGTGGTTTTGCCGTGGCGCGCGATCGTACCCCGCCTCGCCGGGTCACCCGTACTGCGCTCGATCTCATTGAAGCCTTTTTTCAGTTCGAGACCAAAATCGGGCGCTGCTACGGCGTGTTGCGGCTGCTGGCCAAAGAACCCGGCAAGGCGTTTCAGCTCATGACCAGCCTGCATGAGCTCAAGGGCCATGAAGAAAAAGTCGGCAAACGCCGCCGCACCGGCGAAGCGTATTCGCGCAACTTCGGCGGCGTCAACTGGAAGGAGCAGCGCGCAGCCACGCAAACGTATACCGATCGCGAACCCACCGTGCTGGTGGTAGGCGGCGGACAGGCGGGATTGTCCCTGGCCGCGCGGCTCACGCACCTGGCGGTGGATACGCTGGTGATCGACAGGCTGCCGCGCGTGGGAGATTGCTGGCGTACGAGGTATCACTCGCTGGCGCTGCACAACCCGACGGACTACAACCATCTGCCGTACATGCCGTTTCCGCTGAACTGGCCGGTATATCTGTCAAAAGACATGGTAGCCGACTGGTTTGAAGCTTACGCATGGGCGCAGGAAGTTAATTTTTGGACCAGCACGGAACTGGCGAGCGGTCGATACGACGAAGCCGCAGGCCGCTGGAACGCCGTAGTGCGCAATACCACCACCGGCGAAAAACGTACGCTGCACCCGAAGCATCTGGTGTTCGCCAATGGGCTGGTGGGTTTTCCCCACATCCCCGATCTGCCGGGCATCCAGACCTTCAAAGGCGAGGTGATACACACCACTGCGTTCACCAACGGTGCGAACTGGAGCGGCAAAAAGGCATTGGTGTTGGGCACAGGAACGAGCGCGCACGACGTGGCGCAGGAACTGCACAGCTATGGCGCCGACACCACCCTCATCCAGCGCGGTGCGACCATGGTGTTAAGCATCGATCCCAGCGCAAAACTGACGTATGGCGTGTACCAGGACGTGCCGCTGGACGACGGCGACATGCTGGCCATGACCAGCACCCTGCCCGTGCTGACACGCACACTGCAACTCATCACCCAACGCATGGCCGAACTCGATCGCAAGATGATCGACGGCCTCACGGCACGCGGATTCAAGTGGCACGACGGCGACGATCACGCCGGTCACAACATGATGATCCGCAAACGCTACGGTGGCTACTACCTCGATACCGGTTGCGCTGACCTCATTATCAACGGTGAAATCGGCTTGCTGCAATATGAAAACGTCGAACGGTTTGCCGAAGGTGGTGCGTTGCTCAGGGATGGCACGGTAAAACCGGCAGACCTGATCGTGCTGGCCACCGGCTTTGCCAGTCAGGAAGTGCTGGTCGGCAAGCTGCTGGGCGAAGACATTGCCAGGAAAGTCGGTCCGATCTGGGGCGTAGCACCTGACGGTGAAATGAGCAATATGTGGAAGCGCACCGCGCAGGAAGGGCTGTGGTTCGTCGGCGGCAGCTTCGCCAACTGCCGGATATTTTCACGGTACGTCGCGTTGCAAATCAAGGCGGTGGAGGAAGGATTGCTGGCGAAGCGCGCCGGGTAATCCCCCGCAGACACTCAATGCCCCTTATCCCCTGCGCCGCGCTATTGACCGTAGACACCCGCGACGCTACAGTCTTGACCAATGGCGCCTGAAACTTCCCTACCCGGACAGATGCTGAATGGCTCGCCCCATGAGTCCTGATCAGGCCGCCTTCTTCGCCCGCGAAGCGCCTTTTTTCCAGGCCTTTGCCCAACAGTTTTCGCTGGACCCTAAGGTCGTCTATCTGATGGCCGGGCAAAAAGGCTCCATCCCCAATAGCGTGCGCCAGCGTTACCGCGAAGGGCTGGATCAGATCGCCCGTGATCCGTTTCCCGTGCATCTGGAACCCACGGCAGACACGCGCGCGCGCATTGCCCGCGGTTACGGGGCCAGAGTCGATGAAATTGCCATTTCGCGCAATACCACCGATGCGCTGTCGCAGATTTTGATGGGCATCGAATGGCAACGTGGCGATGAAATACTGGTCTCACCAATGGAACATCCCGCCGCGCTCGCCACGGTGCTGCGACTGTCCGCGCGCTTCGGCGTCAAGATCGTACAGTGGGGCGTGCCAGTACATCGCACTGCGACCGCCGATGACGTGGTTGAAGCGATACGCAAACGCATCAACCCCGGCATAACCCGTGTCGTCTTTTTTTCCAGCCCCTTATGGCCCAACGGCCAGCGCATGCCCGAGCTGCGTATCGCCAAGCTGGCACAGGAAGCGGGTGCGATTTCCGTGGCGGACGGCGCACACTACGGCGGCATGATCGATCCCAGGCTCAACGAAACCGGCGTCGATTTCTGGGCCATCGCAGGGCACAAGTGGCAATGCGGGCCGGGGGGCACAGGCATACTCTATGCGCGCAATCACCCGAACGCCGCCAACTCTACACCGCTGCCGCGCTTTCACCTCATCCGCACCTCTGCCCGCGATATTCCGTTTGATGGCAGCCGGCCCGAAGGTTTCGACATCGGCGCGGCGCTGAGCAAATATGGCTTTCCCGAATCCGCCGACTGGCGCGCGCTGGGCGATGTGTGCGCGCTATGGGACGACATCGGCCGCGCGCGCATACAGGCGTGGACCATCAATCTGGCGGATTACCTGCGTGAGCGCATCGTGGCCACGTTTGGCGACGATGCCTTGTTGCAACCCATCGCAGACCCGGCGCTGAAATCGGCCATCGTCGCCTTCAATCCGTTCCCGGACGATAAACGCCGCCACGACGCCGAATTCAATCTGACCTTTCGCCGGCGGCTGTTGGCCGAATACGGCATTCGCATTTCCGGCGGCGGCGTCGGCCCCGATGGGCTCACCCGCGCGCCCGACCCGCAGGCCGCAAATTTTCCTCAAGGCACGATACCCAACCACGATCCGCAAACGCTGGCACCAGCGCCTTTCGGTTATGTCATGCGTGCCAACGCCTGCGTATGGAACTCCGTCGCGCACATGGATCAATTGATCGTAGCCGCCGGGGAACTTGCTCGAAAGATGACCACACAAGCCTCACCATGAAGACAGCTACTCTCCGCCCGTTAATCGGTGTTTCCGCCAACGCCATGGAAGCCGTTCAGCGGCGAAACCGTGTGCACGCCACCGGCGAGCGCAATATTCATGCGCTGATGAAAATGGTGGATTGCATCCCGGTATTGTTGCCGCCGATGGGTACGGCACTCGACGTGGCCGATCTGGTATCCCGCATGGATGGATTCGTGCTGACCGGTGGCCGGGCAAATGTTGAGCCGCATCATTACGACGGCCCGGCATTCCCACCCGACGAATTTATTGATCCGGGCCGTGACGCGCTGGTGTTGCCACTGGTGCGTGCATGCATTGCCGAACGCGTGCCGGTATTCGGCATCTGCCGCGGTATTCAGGAAATCAATGTTGCGCTGGGCGGTTCATTGCATTACCGCATTCATCAGCTCGACGGCAAGAACGATCACCGCAGGCCACAGCGTGAAGACGTCACGCACGAAGAAGTTTTCCGTCCCAATCATCTGGTTAAGTTCACGGCCGGTGGGCTGTTTCAGTCCCTGACGGGCTGTAATGAAATGATGGTCAACTCATTGCACGGGCAGGGCGTGGATCGTCTGGGCAAGGGGCTGATCGTGGAAGCCGTGTCACCCGATGGCGTAGTCGAGGGCCTGCGGTATCACGACGATACCCAGTTTGTGGTGGGCGTGCAGTGGCATGCGGAATGGCGGCCCGACGAACATGCGCTATCCAGTGCGCTCTACAACGCTTTTGGGAAAGCGGCCGGCGCGCGGGCGGCGCGGCGCACGACGGGATTCGCTGCGGCTTAAGTATCGACAGGACGACTTCCAATCTGACCAATCGCTGCGAGGTATGGCATGAAACGCGTGGTATTCAACCAGAAGGGCGGCGTGGGCAAGAGCACCATCACCTGCAACCTTGCCGCGGTGGCCGCAGCCGCCGGCCGCCGCACGCTGGTGATTGACCTGGATCCGCAGGGCAACTCCACACGCTATTTGCTCGGCGACGCCACCGACAAGCTCGAGAACACCGGCAGTGCGTTTTTCGATCAGATGCTGAGCATGAAACTGTGGCCCAAACCCACCGAGGACTTCATTGCCGCCACGCGCTTCAAAAATCTTTCAGTGCTACCGGCCGACAGCGGCCTCGAAGAATTGCAGGGCAAGCTCGAAGCACGCTACAAGATTTACAAGCTCAAGGAAATACTCAGCGCGCTGGAAGGCTACGATGAAATCTGGATCGACACGCCGCCCGCACTGCACTTCTATACACGCTCCGCGCTGATTGCTGCCGATAGTTGTTTGATTCCATTTGATTGCGACGACTTTGCGCGCCGCGCGCTCTACGCACTGCTCGACAACGTCGCCGAGATACGCACCGACCACAACAACGCCTTGCGGGTCGAAGGCATTATCGTCAATCAGTTTCAGCCGCGCGCCAACCTGCCACTGAAAATCGTGCAGGAGCTGCGGGACGAGGGACTGCCGGTGCTGAAGACGCTGCTGTCGGCTTCGGTGCGCATCAAGGAGTCACACCAGAAGGCCACGCCAATGATTCACTTTGATCGCGGCCATAAGTTGTCGCAGGAATTCACTGCGTTATACAAGGAACTGACTGGCACAAAACGCAAGTAATGCCTTTTAAAAGGCATAAAAAAAGATCAATAAAATTAGATACTTATGATATCTCTGCGTTTTGGCGCAGCAAGCCTCCCGGCCGCACTTGCCGTACTGGCCCTGCTCGCCGCAAGCAACGCCACCGCGCAAACCTGGCCCGCCAAACCCATACGCCTGGTCGTGCCCTTCCCTGCCGGCGGGCCCGCAGACATTACCGCGCGCATTCTGGCGCCCAAATTGGCCGAGGCGCTGGGACAAAACCTGCTGGTCGACAATCGGTCCGGCGGCAGCAGCATTATCGGTTCAGACATCGTCGCCAAGTCACCGCCGGATGGATACACGCTGCTGCTCTCCACGGTTACCGGTACCATCAATGTCAGTCTGATTCCGAAAATTCCGTATGACTTGACTCGTGATTTTGATCCCGTGGCACAGCTCTTCATCACTACCAGCATTCTTACCGCACACCCGTCGCTGCCGGTCAAATCGGTGAAGGAGTTGGTCGCGCTGGCCAGATCAAGCCCCGTGCAACTCATCTACGGCTCTGCGGGCAATGGCTCGCCGTCGCATCTGGCAGGCGAGTTGCTAAAGACCCTGAGTGGCATCAAACTGCTGCACGTGCCGTACAAAGGCGGCGGGCCAGCGGTGATCGAGCAGGTCGCCGGACATGTACAACTGGCGTTTCTCAGCGCGCCTGCTGTAGTGCCTTACATCAAGAGCGGACGGCTACGCGCACTGGCGGTGACCAATGCCAAACGCTCTCAAGTGTTTCCCGACTTGCCCACGATTGCCGAAGCGGCACTGCCTGGCTACGAATCCGAAGGCTGGTCTGGCATATATACACCAGCGCGCACACCCGCTGCTGTGGTGCAAAGGCTGCAAAGCGAATTCGCCACCGCCCTGCGCGACAACGACGTGCGCACAAGACTCCTCGCCACCGGCACGGAACCCGCATTCATGCCACCCGAAGCGTTCGGCGCGAAAGTGCGCGACGAAATCGTGCGCTGGGGCAAAGTGGTGAATGCCTCCGGCATGAAAGTCGATTGAGCAGCGGCCCGCAGTGAAAGCCGCGCTATTCGAATACACCCGAGCCGCATCAGTGGCCGCAGCCTGCGCGTTGCTGCACGAACACCACGATGATGCCAAACGCATTGCCGCAGCTCGCCAGCGGCAGTCGCCCATGCGGTGAACGATGCGCTCGCGCCGCTGCAAGTCAGCGTGGAAACATTGCCGATGACGCAGGATGCGCTTTGGCGCACAATCACGGTTACGCAGACCAAACACCTTATCTGAAAATAATGAATAAAATCAAATACTTATATATATCTTCCCGACGTGCACAGTCACCATGGCTGCTGGCGGTTTGTGTATTCGGTGCCAGTGCCCCTGCACAGGCGCTGGACACCGCTACCAACTGGCCGACCAAGCCACTGCGCGCGGTGGTGCCTTTCACCGCTGGCAGCGCCACCGATGCGGTTGCGCGCATCGTCAGCGAACGATTGGGCACGCAACTCGGCTACACCATCGTGATCGAAAATCGTCCCGGCGCGGGCGGCACCATCGGCATGGCTGTGGCTTCGAAAGCGAATCCTGATGGTTACACGCTGCTGGTGCATTCGTCGTCCTATACCGTCACGCCCTCCACTTATCCGAATGCACCGTACGACACGCTGCGCGATTTTGCCGGCATCACACCGCTCGCCAATCTGCCCAATGTGCTGGTGATTGCGCCGTCGAAAAACATCCGTTCGGTGAAAGAGCTGATCGCGGGCGCAAAAGCCAAACCCGGCTCGCTCACTTACGCCTCGGCAGGCGCGGGCAGCGCCACGCATTTGAACGCCGAACGGTTTCGTCTCGGCGCGGGGCTGGACGGCGTGCACGTGCCGTTCAAGGGCACGCCCGAAGCACTGACCGAAATTATCAGCGGCCGCATCGACATTTATTTTTGCCCGGTGATTTCGGTGCTTCAGTTGATCAAAGAAAACCGTCTGCTCGGTCTGGCGGTCGGCAGCAGCAGACGCTCCAGTGCGCTCCCCGATTTGCCCACCACACTCGAAGCCGGTGTGGCGAATTCGGACTACAACTTCTGGGTGGGCATGGCTGTGCCAGCGAAGACACCCGCCGGCGTGATCACCAAACTGCACCAGCAAACCATCAAGTCTTTACAATCACCGGACCTCACCGAGCGCATGGCCAGGCTCGGCGCGGAACAAATGCAGATGACACCGCGCGAGTTTGATACCCACATCAGGAATGAAATCGGAATCAATGCCGCGCTGGTGAAGGCGGCGAAGATCAATGTGAACTAAAGGCCGATGTCGAATACCGTATATGATGGACAATCAAACAGATTTTTCATTGTCAGCACTGGCGATTCCAGTACTCGGCATGGCCTTCACGGTTTTGCACACACCGCCCACGCGCGCGCAGACCTACCCTGACAAACCCATCCGCATGGTGCTGCCGTTCCCGCCCGGCGGCGGCACTGACGGGCTGGCGCGCGTGATCGTGCCGAAAATGAGCCAGGCAATGGGACAGCCGATCGTGATCGACAACCGTCCCGGCGCGGGCGGCATTGCGGCCGCCGAGCTCGTGGCCAAATCCGCACCCGACGGGCATACGCTGTTCATGGGTTCGTCGACGCTGGTCACCGCTACACCGAGTCTGCTCAAGCTGCCTTACGATTCGCTCAGGGATTTCGTGCCAGTCACCCTGTTCGGCACGGCGGCATTCCTGCTCGCAGTGAATCCGCAGGTGCCCGCAACCAGCGTCAGCCAGCTCGTCGCACTCGCCAAGGCCAAACCCGGCAGCCTGAATTACGCCTCCGGTGGTGTGGGCAGTCCCTTGCATTTGTGCGGCGAGCTTTTCAAGAGTCGCGCCGGCATCAATCTGGTGCATATCGCCTACAAGGGCGGCGGCCTGGCAGCCACCGCCGTACTGGCCGGCGAAGCGCATTTAATCTTCGGCAGCTTCGCCACCAGCGTTCCGCAAGTACGCGCCGGCCGGCTGCGCGCGCTGGCCGTCACCAGCCCGGCGCGTGCCACCATAACGCCGGAAGTACCGACCATGGTCGAATCCGGTTTTGCCGGCTTCAACGTGCAGGCTTGGAGCAGCTTCGAAGCGCCGGCTCGCACACCCGAGGCGATAGTGCAGCGCCTCTATCGGGAAACCGCCAGGGCGGCCTTCCTGCCAGAAGTTATTGATTTAATGAATAAAATTGGCTATTCACCCGCCAACACTACTCCTCAGCAATACGCTGAACAAAGGCGTGCGGAGATGGCGATGTGGGCCAAACTGATCAAAGATGCGAACATTCGTGGCGAATAGCACGGCGGGAGATCCCGCCGACGGGCGCCTTGAAAAAATCGAAACCAAACTGAGTCTCGCCGAAGACCTGCTCGACGAATTGAACAAGACCATTTATCGCCAGCAATGCGAAATCGAAACCCTGCAACGGGCAGTCATAACGCTGCGTGAACAATTGCGCGCTTCGCTGCCCGATGAGCAGCGCAACCTGCTGGACGAAATTCCGCCGCACTACTGAACCACATTTGAAATAGCGCGCCCGTTGAATAAATAATCCCCTTCTCCCCAACGAGAATCGATCATGACCTCTGTGTCCGCCAAAAGCCATACCCTGATCCGCGACGAAGTCAAACTGCACCATCTGGATTGGGGCAACGAAGGCCAACATCCCATCGTGCTGGTGCACGGCAGCCGCCTGCATGCGCACGTATGGAACGACTTCAGCAGTCGCTTCAAAGATCGCTTTCACATTGTCGCCGTGGATCAGCGCGGGCACGGCGACAGCGGGTGGTGCACGCGGGGCCGCTATGATCTTGAGGATTTTTACGAAGACCTGCGGGCAGTGATCGCAGCACGCGGCCTCACCCGCTTCACGCTGATTGGGCATTCACTGGGCGGGCGCGTATCGATGCTGTATGCCGCGCGACATCATGCACAACTGGAGCGGCTGGTGCTGGTCGATATCACACCAGGTCGTCCGTTTGCTGCGA
>SYEN01000048.1 GCA_005800795.1 Burkholderiales bacterium
CAACCTGCTGGCGGGCGAAGACCGCGCAAACCGGCTCAACCAAGCAGTCGAGACTTATCGCGAGGCGCTGAAGGTACGCACGCTCGAAGCCGCGCCCGCTGACTACGCCGGGACGCAGAACAATCTGGGCAACGCGCTCTGTGATCAGGCAGCTTTGCTGAAGGGCAAACCCCGCGCGGCGCAGCTAATCGAATCTCGCCGGGCGTTTAAAAATGCGTTGAAGGTGTTTGACGCCAACCATCACCCGCATGAACATGCAATTGCCAAAGCAGGGCTTGCCCGAACCGTGAAGCTTTCGGGGAAATCCAGCAACGGCAAAAAATAAGCATTTCATAAAACGTAACTATCTGTTTTTATTGATTATTTTTACTGTGACTTCAGCCCCAGCCGCTTCACAATCTCACCAAAATCCTTGATCTGTTCGCGCAAAATCTTGTCGTGCTCGACCGGCGTGGTGGGCGCGGATTGATAGCCCTGCGCCGCGAGTTTTTCTTTCACGTCGGCCTGATCGAACACACGCGCGACGTCGCGGCTGATTTGATTGCGGATTGCCATCGGCGTGTTGGCGGGCGCCAGCAGCATATGCGATCCGTCGCGGCCGAAGTTGGGCAGCGCTTCATTGATCGACGGTACGTCAGGCAGCAGCGGCGAACGTTTGGGCGTGCTGACGCCCAGCGGCAACAAGCGGTTGTCTTTGATCAGCGACAGCGCGGCGCCCAGCCCCACCAGGCAATATTGCACGCGGCCGCCGGCCACTTCGAGCAGCGCATCCGGGGTGCCCTTGAAACCCACGTGCACGGCCTTGATGCCAGCCGCGAAATTAAACCGCTCCGCTGCGATATGCGTGGCGCTGCCGCCGCCGCCGGAACTGTAAAAAATCTTGCCGGGCCGCGCCTGCGCATAGGCGAGAAAATCCTTCAGCGTTTTCGGCCCCAGCGTGGGCAGCACAGGCAGCACGCTGGTGCTGTAACCGATTTGTGTGACACCGGCGAAATCCTTGATTGGGTCGTACGGCAAGTTCGGGTGCATCGCGGCGCCGATGGGAAATTGCGCGGATATCAGCAACAGCGTGTAACCGTCGGGCGCGGCCTTGGCCAAAATGTTGGCCGCAATGGTGCCCGACGCGCCGGGGCGGTTTTCGATTACCACCGGCTGGCCCCACATTTCGCCGAGCTTGGGGCCCAGCATGCGCGCGAGGGTATCGCTGGGGCTGCCGAACGCGCCGCCGAGCATGCGCACGGGCTTGACGGGGTATTTGGGCGCGGGTTGCGCCTGCGCCACACAGGTAAGCGCCGCGCACGTCAGCAGCAGTGCCGTGCGTTTGATGGTGATGGTTATTTGCCGGGCTGCCGCCTTGTTCAGTGCTGTCACTCGCATAGATCCTCGCCGCTATATTCAGAGTTTGGTGCCGATTCGAGCAACAGTTTAGCCTGCCCCGCACCAAAATTTGCCCGCGTGCCGTATTTTGGAACAAAATCACGCTGTGCGCGCTGGCGCATCACAGCGTCTTGCCGCGAGCGCGCCGCGCGAGTAGTCTCTCGCTTCCCACCAACCCAACAACTGAGGAGTATTTCATGTCCGTGCAAGTAGGCGCAGCCGCGCCGGATTTCACGCTGGCCTCGCACACCGGTACCACGGTGTCGCTGGCAAGCTTCAAGGGTCGAAAGACCGTCGTGGCATTCATGCCTTTCGCCTTCACCGGCGGATGAAAGAATCAAGTATCCGGGTTCCGTGAGAACTACGAAAAATTCAAGGCCATGAATGTTGAAATTCTGCAAATCAGCGCAGACACCGTGCCCAGCCTCAAAGCCTGGGTGGAACAACTCGGCGGCATGCCGTATCCGCTGCTGTCAGATTACTGGCCGCACGCCGCGGCCGGCAAGGCCTACGGTATTTTCAACGAGGAAAAAGGGTTTGATAAACGCGCCGCGTATGTGCTGGACGACAAAGGCATCGTGCGTTACGCCAAGGTGTACGAGCCTGGCACCATTCCCACCAGCGATGAATTGCTGGCGGAGTTGAAGAAGCTTTAATTTTTAGTTGTTAGTTGTATGAGGGGGCTTCCCCCTCTCCCCAACCCTCTCCCCCGAACAAGGGGGAAAGGGAGTTCGTTTGTTGGGTGTTCCGGCGTTTCTTGCTGGATAAATTTCTCCCCGCCTCTTTTTCCATACAGGATCCGCCATGAGCTACGACCTGCTAATCAAAAACGGTACCGTGGTTGACGGCACCGGCGCACCCAAACGCCACGCGGATGTGGCAGTCAAGAATGGCCGCATCGTCGAGATTGGCAAGATCAAGGACAGCGCCACGCAAGTCATTGATGCCGACAGGCAGGTTGTGTGCCCCGGTTTTGTCGATCCGCACACGCATTACGACGCGCAGATCACCTGGGATCGCCTGCTGTCGAGCTCTGCAGAGCATGGCGTAACCACGGCAGTGATGGGCAATTGCGGCGTGGGCATTGCGCCATGCAAGCCCGAGGCGCGCGAATTGCTGATCGGCGATCTGATCAACGTCGAAGGCATGGAAAAAGAGGTGCTCACCGCGGGCATCCAATGGGAATTCGAGACCTTCCCCCAATTTATCGATGCCGCGCGAAAAAACGGCAGCGGCATCAACCACGCATTTCTGGCGCCGCTGGCGCCGTTCCGCACCTACGTGATGGGCACTGAAGCCACCGAGCGCGCCGCCAATGCGGACGAAACCCAGGCGATAACGCAGCTCATCGCTGAAGCGGTCGCGGCTGGTGCAGTGGGTTTCAGCACCACCGCCATGCTGTCGCACATCGGCCACGGCGGCAAACCATTCGCCGCGCGCGTGGCGAGCCGCGAAGAACTCGCATCCTATTGCGGCGTGCTGAAACGCGCCGGCCGTGGCGTGATCGAAATGGCGCTCACCAAACAATTCGGCCGGCTGCAGGACGACGAATACGAACTGCTCGATTTCATGCTCACCCACAGCAATCGCCCGGTGACGTGGCTGTCGCTGCATAACATCGCCGAGCGCCCGAATAATGTGCAGGAGGTGCTGGAAAAAGCCGCGCCCCTGATCGCGCGTGGCGGTCTGCCGCAGATACTGACCCGGCCACTGGTGTCCGACATGCATCTCACGCGGCCATTTCAGTTGGGCGAAATGAAAAGCGCCAAGGCGCTGTTCAACGCGCCCGCCGAGCAGCAATTGAAAATTTATGCCGACCCGGCATTCCGCGCGGCGTTCAAGGAAGAATTAAAGCTGGGCCGCAAGTGGAGCAGCAAGGGCATCACCGTGTTCAAGGTGTCGGACCCCAAACTCAAACAGTTCGAGGGCGCGACCATCGGCGACATCGCTCAAAACCTCAACAAAGACCCTGACACCGTGTTTTTCGACATGGCGGTCGAGGACAAACTCGAAATGAAATGCGTGGTGCCGCGCGCCAACACCGACCGCGCGCGCATCGCCGAGGTGCTGAATGACTCGCGCACGCTGATTGGTTTGTCCGACGCCGGCGCGCACGTAGACATGTTCGCCGAGGCGGGCTACACCACGTATCTGCTCGGCCACTGGGTGCGCGACAAGCAGACGCTCTCCATGGAAGCGGCGGTAAAACGCATCACACAAGACCCGGCGGATTATTTCGGCTTCAAGGATCGTGGCCGTTTGACCGTGGGCGCCGCGGCAGATGTGGTGGTGTTCGATCCCGCCACCATCGGCTCGCCCGAACGCGCGAGTCTGGTGCGCGATCTGCCCGCTGGAGGCGCGCGCATGGTGTCGAAGGCCTCGGGGATTTCGCATGTGGTGGTGAACGGCGCTGCGCTGTATCGCGAGGGCAAACACACGGGTGACTTTCCAGGGCAGGTTTTGAGCTAGACGCAAGCGGCTGGCGTTCAAAGACGGCTGCGCGCAGGTTCGGTGGCAGATGTATCCGCAAGATGCACCCGGCAACGAGTTCGCATTGCGGTGTTCGCTGCACCGCAACGGGGATTGCTTGATATAAGTATATGATTTATTTTAATATTTTATTTTAAAACCCGGCTGTTCCTGTGGACGCCGTGGCTTGTTATCATCGTCGTCCCGATTGATACCCCATGCCCGTACATTGCCGCTGCGCGCATTCACGATGCGCCCAGCCACTGCACTGTCAACTGTTCTTAGTTCTCCCTCACCGCACGCATCAGCAAAGCCTTACGCCATGATTGAAGTCAACGAACGCATCGAAGTGCCCTCGACCCCGCAAGCCGTGTGGCTCATCTTGTCTGATCCCGCAGCGGTGGTGGAATGCGTGGAAGGCGCTGTCCTTGGCGACAAGCAGGAAGATGGCTCTTTCAATGCCAAAATGGCGGTGAAATTTGGCCCAGCCAAGGTGTCATTTGCAGCCAATGTGCTGGTGGCCTACGACGAAGCCAACAAGTCAGGCAGTGTCACCGCGCGCGGCAAGGACGGCATCAGCGGCACCAAATTCAAGACCGCCATGCAGTTCAAGGTCGAAGGGCAGGATGCGCCGCCGCAAAGTGCAATCCCCATCAAGGCTGAATGCGAGTTGAGCGGGCGGCTCGCGCACTTGATCGAGTCGGGCGCCAACCTGGTAATCAAACGCATGACGGCAAGCTTCGCCGAGAAGCTCGCCGAACGCTGTGGCGGCAGCAAATCCGCCTGATGCGGCGGTGCCTTTTGTTTTGTTTCGGACGTCATTCCAAACGTAAGTTGCGTGATTTTTCTACCGGCAGGACTTTTCAGGAGAGCAAACGATGAAGGTATTTGAAAGACTTTCGCAGGCCTTTAAGGCCGAAGGCACGACCAGCGTATTCGGCATGATGGGCGACGGCAACATGTACTGGCAGTACGCCAATCACAAAAACGGCATCAAAATGCACGAAGTGCGCCACGAAGGTGTGGGCCTCGGCATGGCTGACGGCTGGGCGCGCGCAACGCGTACGCCGGGCGTGTGCACCGCGACCTGCGGCCCCGGCACCACGCAATTGGCCACCGCGTTCGTCACAGCGGCGCGCGCTTCTTCGCCGGTGGTGGCGTTCTGCGGCGAATACCCGACCAGCGACGATGAATACACGCAGGCGCTCGACCAATCCGCGTTCGCCCACGGCTGTGAAGCCGCGTTCGTGCGCATGGGTACGGCGGAAGACGCCGACGAAGCGGTGCGCAAGGCGTTTTACATCGCGCGCACGCAATCGCGCCCGGTGCTGCTGTCGGTGCCGATGGATCTGCAACAAAAAGAATGGGACGACGATGAGCCGTACACGCCGTCGACCGCGATCATCCCCAAACGCACCATCACGCCGAATCAATCCGCGATTGAGCAAGCCGCCGACATGCTGTGCAAGGCCAAGCGGCCGGTAATCGTGGTTGGCCGTGGTGCCATGTGGTCGGGCGCGGGCGACGAAGTGCGCAAGCTCGCGCAACGCTCGGGTGCGCTGATCGCCACCACGCTGCAAGCGAAGAACTGGCTCACCGACGACGAATACCACATCGGTATCTCCGGCACCTATGCCACCAAGACCGCCATCGGCTTGCTCAGCGATTCCGACGTGGTGGTGGCCATCGGCGCCAGCCTTAACCGCTATACCACGCACGAAGGGCTGCTGTATCCGGAAGCCAAGTTCATCCACATCGACCCGAAGCAGCATGTCATGCTGTCGCGCGGCAAGGGTGCCGAACACTATGTGCAATCCGACGGCAAGGCGGGTGTCGCAGCACTCAACGGCGAGCTGGAAAAACGCAACTTCAAGCAAGTGGGCTACCGCACCGGCGAAGTGAAGGAAAAACTCGCCAACGCGTGGGAAGACCGTCAGGAATACAAACTGGAAGAAGGCACGCTCGACCCGCGTCCGTTGTGCCTGGCGCTGGATGACCTGGTGCCCAACAACATCAACCTGTTCGTGGGTAGCGGCCATACGTCGGGCTTCACCAACATTCTGTTCCGCAAGACCCGCCCGATCGTAATGCCGGGGCACTTTTTTGGCTGTATCGGGCAAATGATGCCTGCTGCAGTGGGTGCCGTGATCGGCTCGGGCATGAAACCGTCGATACTGATGGACGGCGACGCCAGCACCATGATGCACATCGGCGACTTCGACACCATGGTACGCTACAACGTACCGCTGCTGATTTATTGCATGAACAACCAGTGTCTGGGCGCCGAGTACTACAAACTCGAAGCACACAGCATGAAGGTTGATACTTCATGCATCCCGACGGCAGACCTGGGTGCAGTAGCCCGCGCCTTCGGCGGCCGCGGCGCACTGTGCCGCACCGAGGAAGAAGTGAAAAAGGCCACCAAAGAATGGCTGGCCAATCCCGGCCCCATGATCATCGACGTGCGTGTCTCGCGCTCGGTGGTGACGCTGCCGTATCGCCGCGTGCATTATGGCGAGGATGTATAAAACACAATAAAATCAAATACTTATAAACAGCCCCGCAGTGAAAACTGCGGGGCTGTTTTTTTGCTGCAGGGGATTCGCTTAATACCGCCGTTCGTGATCCCGTGCTTCCGCGACGATGTGACGCGAGGCCAGATCCAGCCGGCGGTGCAGTTCGGCGCGCTCATGCGGCGCCAAAAAGCCGTCCGACACAAATGCCTGCTCCATCGCTGCAATGTCATGCTGCTCGGCCATCAGGCGGCGAAACTCCCGGCGCGTGATACCGCCATGATGAAAGCCGCGCTCGATGCGCGCACGTTGTACGGCTTGACGGTGGTTGATTTCACGCAGGCCGGCCAGCGGATGTTGCGGAATATAAGCCGGCGCTACCAGCGGACGGCCTTGATCGTAACCACGGCCATTTGGGTGGCCGTATGCGTGGCCATTGCCATGTCCGTAACCGTTCCGGTAGCCATGGGCGCTCGGGTCGTCAGCCAAGGCAGGCGCCACGCCTGCCGCCGTAAGAGTTGCCGCTGCAATAAAAGTCTTGATGAAGGATTTCATGATGCACCTCGCCGGGTTGTTGGTTGGGGCGCAAACCATGCGCCCGTGAGACCAAGAACGGTGCGAGGCAGCCGCGCGCGTACGCGGCAGACAGCGGCTTTGTAAGCGGCTGTTACGGGAAACGGGGGGTGTAAGCAATTGTTTCTGTTGCGGGGTTTGCAACAGAAAGTTACGTCTGGCCGGGCGGCTAACCCCGCCGCATCGAATCAAAAAACTCGGCGTTAGTCTTGGTGGCGCGCACCTTGTCGAGCAGGAATTCGGTGGCTTCGAGTTCGTCCATCGGGAACAGCAGTTTGCGCAGCACCCAGATTTTTTGCAGGATGTCCTTGGGCAGCAGCAGTTCCTCGCGCCGCGTGCCGGAGCGGTTGACGTTGATCGCCGGGAAAATGCGCTTTTCGTACATGCGTCGGTCGAGATGGATTTCCATGTTGCCGGTGCCC
>SYEN01000513.1 GCA_005800795.1 Burkholderiales bacterium
TGATGCGCGGCGTGTTGCTGCCATTGTCGAAAATGGCGATCTCGCCGGTGGCCACATCCACCGCGCAAACGGTAAAGCGTACGTGGCCGGCATTCAGATAGTCGAAATCGACAAATCGGTTCAGCGTGTGTTCCAGCGGCGAAGTGTCGTAAAAACTGGCTTCTGTGGCCACCACCGTGCGCGTCATGTTCCACGTGCTGCCACGGCGCGGCTGAAAAAACCCGGGGATACCTTTGGACAGCGTGTTGAAATTCTTCATCGCGTTGGTCCATGGCCGCATCCAGTCGGCAGTGCCCAAATGGGGCATGAGCGATGGTTCGTCTTGCGCGACGTATTCCCAGAACGCCTTTAACTTTTCGACGCGTTGCTCTGGTGGATTGCCGGCGATGATGGCGCCGTTGATCGCGCCAATGGAAGTGCCCACCACCCAGTCAATCTTGAAACCGTGTTCGGCAAGGCCGGTGAACGCGCCGCCCTGGTAGGCGCCCAGCGCGCCACCCCCTTGCAAGACCAATGCGACCTGCACTTCAGTCATGGACGTGCTCCTGTGATCTGCGGGCCTACTTGTCGCCCGGTTCGCCAGCAACCACGTAGGCCCATAGCGCCTGAATCTCGTCGGGCTTTAACACATCCCCCCACGGCGGCATTGCACGAACGCCGTTGGCCACCGAATCGGCAAAGCGCTCCGGCTTGTCGCGCGGAAACTTGTTGAGGTCTGTGGCCCACGGTGGCCCGATCATTTGCACACCGTGGCAGGATTCGCAGTTGGCGGCATAAAGCACCGCGCCGCGTTTGATCTGCTCCGGCGGGAAATTTTTTGCCTGCGGGTTCTGCTGCGCAATGCCGGCAGCACTCGCGAGCAGCAGCACTGCGGCGGCTGTAATGACCCCCTGCTTCATGCGTATCAGTCACGCATCAGGGCAAAGGTCCACACCGCGCCGCCACTGGGTGTCACCGGCAGGGCCTGCCGGCGTGGCGAGCTGCCGGCCACGCCGACTGCGATGGTCACGTACTGCACGCCCTTGTGCGTGTATGTGACGGGCACGGCATTGACCGCGGAGCTGGTTTTGAACTGCCACAACTGCTTGCCGGTTTCCTCGTCGAGCGCGATGAATTCGCCGGTGGGCTTGCCGGTGAACACCAGGCCGCCGTCGGTCACCAGCGAACTGGCCGAGTTGCCGTGGTCGGTGATGGGATGTTTCCACTTGAATTTGCCGGTGAGCGTGTCCATCGCCACGTAATGCCCGACCACGTCACCCGGTTTCACCACGGCGTCGCGGCCGCGTGTTGCGGTATTGGGTTCGCCGAGCTTCTGGAACTTGTACGGCACGAACCGTTGCGTGCGCGGCAAATCCCAGGTGTTGAAATAGGCAATGGCCGATCGAGGATTAAAAGCAAACATCACGGCGTTGGTGCCTCGCTGCGGATAGACCGAGACTTCCTCACCCTTAAACAGCCGGTCTCCCGCATCGGTCAATACCGGGCGCCCGGTTTTCAGATCGACATGGGTAGCCCACGTGATTCGCGTCATCGGATGCGCCGCGATCAATTTACCGTTGGTGCGGTCAATCACATAGAAGAAGCCGTTCTTGTTGCCGTTCATGATGACCTTGCGCATCTGGCCATCAATGCGCAGTTCCCCCAGCACCAGTTCATTGGTGCCATCTACGTCATAAAGGTCATTCGGAGTGTACTGATAGTGCCATTCGATCTTGCCGGTTTTCGGGCGTATCGCCACAACGCTGTTGGTGTACAGGGCGTCACCGTTGCCGCGGTAGCGCGCGTCGTACGGCCCGGGATTGCCCACGCCCCAATACACCAGATCAAGTTCGGGATCGTACGAACCGTTCTGCCAGGTCGACGCACCACCGATTTTCCAGGCGTCAGGAATCGACTCCGCGGTCTTGGGCCACGTCTCGTGTCCCGGCTCGCCCGGCGCGGGAATCATGTGGGTACGCCATAGTTCGTTGCCCGTCTCCGGATCGCGCCCGACGAGAAAGCCGCGCGTGGCATGCTCGCCGCCGGTGGTGCCGTTGATCAGCACACCATTGGCGATAAACGGCGCGGCAACCCCCTTGTAGCCCTCGAGGTGATTGGCAAACGGCACTTTCCAGATTTGCTTGCCGGTTTGCATGTCGAGCGCCACCACGTGCGCATCGAGCGTGGTGCGGTAGAGCTTGCCGTTGTACAGCGTCGGCGCGCCGCGGTAGATCGCACCGGACGATGAAATGCGCAGCACCGCGCGGTCATATTCGACCTGTGTGCGCCAAATTTGCCGGCCGGTGGCAACATCCAGCGCGAAGGTCCAGTTGCCGTTGACCACATACATCACGCCATTGTAGACCACGGGTTGTGCCAGTTCGCCCGTCTCGGACATGGTACTGGTGGCCCAGACCGGCACCAGCCGCCGCACGTTGCGGGTGTTGATCTGCCGCAACGGACTGTACATTTGCAGCTTGGGATTTTGGCCGAAGCTCAGAACGTTCTCGGTGTTCTTGCCATCATTGAGTATTTCGTCGTACGTCTGCGCGGTCGCAAACGTTGCGCTTGCCATCATCAGTACCGTGATCAGTTTTTTCATTTTTCTCCCCCTGTTGAATTTGCTGCGGATGTACCGCTGCACGACCGCCCTGCCAAAGGGCTGCCAAGCGACAACTTACGTCTTTGCGCCAAGCTTCTGGTCCAACCGCGCAAAATATTTGTCGAGATCGACGATGAAACGGTCATGTTCGGATTCGCCGACCTGCTCGTCGTCTTCGTACACCTTGACCTTGAATGACATTTTGCGCCGGTCAACGGCGATCAGCTCGGCCTCGGCACGCACCTTGTGACCGATGGGCGTCGGCCCCAAGTGGCGCACGGTAATGCCGACGCCCACCTGACCCTGCCCCTCTTTCAGATGCGGCGCGATCAACCCGCTGGCGACACTTTCCACCAGCCGCGTCATCGACCACGTGGCAAAAACCTTGTACTTGCCGCGCTGCGTGGTGCGCTCCTCGGTGATTTCCCACTCTTCCGTATGCTTCATACCGGCTTTTAGCGTGTCCATGTGCGTGCCCAGATGGCCCAAGTGACAAAAAGACATTCTAAACCATCACACGAAAACGGCCACCGTGAACACGGTGGCCGTTGCAAAGCGGGCGATATTCTTGCTTTGCCGGTCTTGTGCGTGTTCGATACGACGCGCCTCTTCCCTGGTGATCTTACCGTCGGCTCGCGCCTTGTCTTCCAGATTCTGCACACGCGCCTGGCCTTTTTGCAGACGCGCCGCTTCTTTTTGATTCAGGTCGCCGGATTTCACGCCTTCGTCGATGCGCTTTTGCTGGTTTGCCTGCCGCTGGTCGATGCGCGCGCCGGCGTTGTTACCGGGTGCGGGCGGGGTTTGCGCGAGGCCTAACCCGGGCAACACTGCAATGACGATCGCTATCAAGGTGGTTTTCAGTTTCATGGCGACGCTCCTCTCCACTATCAGGGCATGGGTGAATTCCCATATCGGGTTAACGCTATAAGCCGCGATGCCGTGTACGCAAATGGCATTGTATAGCTATAAAAAGCAGCAGCCCCAAATTTAATTATTGTTTAAAATCAGATAGTTATCGTCAGCTCGCAATGTGGTTCACGCACCACTCACCAGCACGACTCCAGCACCTGCAGCAGGTAATCGCGCTCCTTGATGAATTCGCGTCTGGGGTCAGCATTGAAGTTGCGCATGGCGTTGTCGCAAATTTGCGGCAAGGTCTCGCGCGGGATGCCCAGCTGCGACACGCGTGTCGGCGCGCCAATGCTGTTGAACAGGCGTTCAAGTTCGGCGGCGGCTTTTTCCGGCGCGCTGCTGATGGGTTCCCCCTCTTTCCACACGCCCATGCCTTGCGCGATCAAGGCCATCGCGTCCGGGTTGCGATGGCCGAGCTTGCGCAGCACCGTGGGCGACAACGCTGCGCTCGCCTCACCCTGGCCCACATGCACGTGCATCTGAAACAGCGCCGTGCCGAACGCGTACACCACACGATCGACCCAGTGTTTTCCGGCGGCCATGCCCCCGTCGTCGGCATCGCGATTCTGCAAGAACGCCGCCGCACAAATCGCAACACGCGGCGACACGTCAGCGTTGTCGCCCAAATGTTCCAATGCGTACCGCGACAGCCGAAATGCCTGCAAGCGATCCCCTTCCGATAGCGGCGCCACGCGCGTGGCGCCCAGATTCATTGTCGTACGCCACACCGAGGAAATGGTGGTGGTTTTCACCAGCGACATTGGCGCGGTCATCAGGGCTTCGCTGTCCCAGAACAGGGCCACCGGCCGCGTCTTGGGGTCGAAAAACTCCATGCGGTGATTGCGATTCGGGTCTTTCACCGCCGAGCCCGCACGGTTTTGCGCCGACGTGCCAGCCGTCAATACGTTAATGATTGGCACCTTGGGTTCAAGCAACTTGGGGGAGATCGCCGCACCATGCTTCGGGTATTGCGTAATCAATTCGTCGACCGGGCGCTTTTCCGCCATCAGAATCGCCACCACGCGTGTGCCCTGCGTGACACTGCCGGAGCCCACGCTGATCAGCAGGTCGGCCTGCGCCGCGCCCGCGGCTTTGGCGGCCGCAGTAACGGTTGAGATCGACGTGTCCTTATCCATCTCGTCATACACGCCCACGCAGTTGTCGCCGAGGATGCGCCGCATGTGGCTGATGAGATCGGTCTTGCGCGACACCGTGCGCCCGCACACGATGAACGCACGCCTGGCGCGATGGCGTTTGAGTTCCGCCGGCAGATTTTCCAGTGCACCTTCGCCGCTGTAGAGACGCACCGGGTAGCCGATGGCGCGAAAGTCGTTTTGATACACAGGCGATAAACTCATGATGGATCCTTACACCGCGATTGCGGGCAAAAAATAACCAATAAAAACAGATGCTTACGTAGTCTCCCGATGGCGGCTAAAAACAAACCGCTCGTGCGCCGCCAGCGCTGCCAGCGCGTGGCCGACGTTGGTCATTTCATCGTACACCGGCACGCCGCGCGCCACGGCCTTGGCGCGAAACTCACGCTTGCGTTCCTCGAGTTTCGGATCGCCGTCGGAACGCAGCGCCAGCATGAAATGCGCCTGGCCCGGATATTTTTCCTGCACGCGCACGGCGGCATCCATCAGGTTGTCGAGCACCTCGGGCTTGGCACGTCCGGCGAAGGACGACAAGTTCAGATGCATCACCAGCGCGTCGGGTTTGCCGCTGGCGTAAATGATGTCGAGAATTTTTTCAGCCACGCGGCCGTCGTCCTGTTGCAGAGTGCCGACGGGGCAGTCGACCGGATTGGTGATGCTGGTGCCGGCGGGTAATTTCAGCGCCGCGAGTTCGGCAATGGTTTCTGTCGCAAAGGGAGTGACATCGAGACCGAGCCGCGCGAAATAATCGGTGGCGAGCACACTGGTACCGCCGCCGTTGCCAAATAGCGCAACGCGCTTCGTCGGATGCGCGATGTTGGCCTTCACCGACTGAAACAGCAGCAACGTATCCACAAATTGATCGAGCGTATCCACCAGTACGCAACCCGTTTGACGCGACAGCGCCACCCACACGCGATCGTCACCTGCAAGGGATCCTGTGTGAGAAGCCGCCGCCGCCAGCCCCTGCTGCGTGCGCCCGCCCTTGAGGATCACCACGGGTTTGCCGGCTTTCTTTTCGCGCAGTAATTCAAACAGGCGCCGGCCATCTTTTGCGGTTTCCAGATACAGGCCGATCACGTGCGTCTGTTCGTCGGCGAAGTAATATTCGACGAACTCGGTGGGCGTCACATCGGCGCAATTGCCCACGGTCACCAGCGCAGAAAATTTCACGCCGCGTCCGCGCCCCCGGCGAATGATGTCGGTACCAAGGCCGCCGCTTTGCGACAACACGCCAACGTGGCCCAGCTCCCACGGGCCCACTTCGGCAAACGTGATGCGCCCACGCGGCGAATACAAACCCATGCAGTTGGGCCCGACCAGACGCATGCCGCCCGCGCGCGCGGCAGCGACGAGTTCATCTTGTAACGCCTTGCCTTCATCAACTTCGCCAAACCCGCTTGACACCACATGCGCGAATCGTACGTGGCCCGGCTTCCTGGTTCTGACCGCTTCAAGCATGGCCGGAATTTGTCCGCCGCCGACCCCGATGTAGGCGTAATCAACGGGCTTGGGCGTATCCGCAAGCGAGGGATAACACTTGTGACCCTCGACCTCGGCAGCCGTCGGGTTGATGGGATAGATGTCACCGGTGAAACCAAATTCCCGGATGCGCCGCATGAACACATTGGGCAGCGCATGCGGGTTGCGCGTCGATGCGCCAATCACGGCCACGGTGCGTGGCTCAAAGAAATGGCTGAAATCCTGTAAATTATTGTTTTTATTCATTATTTTCTACAGGGGATTTATAGAATAAAGCGCGCATCGACGGCCACCGCTGCGGTTTCTGAAACAATTATCGGATTGATATCGGCTTCCTTGATCTCGTCTGAATGGGTCATCAGCAAACCCTTTTCGCCGCCCACTTTGAGCAGCGCGTCGACCATCGCCGCGCGCGACGCGGGTTTGCGGCCGCGCGCCCCGGCGAGAACTGCTGCGCCCTTGAGTTCATCGATCATTTCCTCCGCATCGATGCGCGTGATCGGACAAATGCGAAACGACACATCACGCAGCACGTCGACAAATATCCCGCCCAAACCCACCATCACCAGCGGGCCGAAATACGGATCGCGCAGGCCGCCGATGACGATCTCCTGCCCGGCAGGCGCCATTTCTTCGATCAGATAGCCGTCGATGCGTGCGGTCTGGATTTGCGGCGAGGCGGCCATGGTGTTGATGGCGTCCTTGACCTCGGCGGCCGATTTCAAGCCAACCTTCACGCCGCCGGCA